>NZ_JBNDHY010000035.1:0-34343 GCF_056755315.1 Monashia sp. HAY1-2A | reverse complement strand
TCCGGGGCCGTGCTCGTCGCCGCCCTGGCCCTCGCCATCGACCTCGTCGCGTCCATCGCCCAGCGGCTCGCCGTCTCGCGCGGGATCACCGGCCGGTTCCGCACCCGACGCGGCCGTCCCGAGGTCCGGTCGACCACAGAGTCAGTCACGACGACTACCGTCACGGTCGGCACGGTCAACTGATCCCCTGGCCAGCGTCCACAGGAAAGAGATGAGTATGAAGCACAGCAAGACGGTTCTCACGTCGGTCTCCGCGCTGGCTCTGGCCGGTCTCGCGGCGTGCGGCTCGGGCGGTGGCGGCAGCCCCCTCGACCAGCCCACCAACGCCGGCTCGGCGGCCCCGAGCGGCACGATCGTCGTGGGCTCGGCCAACTTCCCCGAGTCCGAGCTCCTCATGGACATCTACGCCAAGGCCCTCGAGGCCAAGGGGGTGAAGACCTCGACCAAACCCAACATCGGTAGCCGCGAGACGTACATCCCTGCGCTGCAAGACGGCTCGATCGACCTCGTCCCCGAGTACACCGGGGTCCTCGACCAGTACTTCGACAAGTCAGCCAAGGCGACCGACTCCCAGGCCGTCTACGACGAGCTCAAGGCCGCCCTCCCGTCGGGCCTGCAGGTGCTCGACAAGTCGGCGGCCGAGGACAAGGACGCCGTGGTGGTCACGAAGGACACCGCGACGAAGTACAACCTCAAGACCATCGCCGACCTGGCGCCCGTCGCCAAGGACCTCGTCCTCGGGGGGCCGCCCGAGTGGAAGACGCGCGAGTCCGGGGTGCCCGGCCTCAAGAAGGTGTACGGCCTGACCTTCAAGGAGTTCAAGCCGCTCGACGCGGGTGGCCCGCTCACGGTCCAGGCCCTGAAGAACGGCCAGATCCAGGCGGCCAACCTGTTCACCACCGACCCGAACGTCCCGGCCAACGGCTTCGTCGCGCTCGAGGACCCCAAGTCGTTCTTCGCGGCGCAGAACGTCGTCCCGCTCATCACCAAGTCCAAGGTCAACGACACCATCTCCTCGACGCTCAACGCCGTGTCGGCGAAGCTCGACACGGCGACGCTGGCCGGCCTCGTCAAGGAGGTCGTCATCGACAAGAAGGACGCCGAGGACGTGGCGACGGAGTTCCTGCAGAAGGCCGGCCTCGGCTGACCCGGCGGTCGCCCCGGCGGGCCCGAGGTCGCGCCGGGGCGGCGCCGAGCGGCGCAAGGCAGCGACGTCGGGTGCGGAGGGAATGCCGACGAGGCGAGAACGGTTCTCATGAGTGGCTTCGCGACCTCCGCGGAGCGACCGTCCGAGGAGCACCATTGGCCAAGCGCACCGACCTTCGCCCCGTCGTCACCCTCCGCTCGACGGCGGGCACCGGCTACAGCTACGTGACGCGCAAGAACCGACACACCACCCCTGACCGCCTCGTGCTGCGCAAGTTCGACCCGGTCGCCGGGGAGCACGTGGACTTCCGCGAGACCCGCTGACCGTCGACGGCGAGCCGGAGTCGCACGACACGGCCGCGTCCCCACCTCGGGGACGCGGCCGTGTCGTGTCTGGCGGGACCACCGGAACCGGACCCGGGAGCGTTCGGGTCGGCCGGGTCTGCCCCGGACCGCCAGGGCGGGCGTGCGGACCGGCGCTGACGTGTGGTGGGGTCCTCTCAGGCCGGGGTGACGGAGCGACGCACCGCCGGGTCGGCGGCCGGTGCGGGGGTCGGGGCGGGCTGGGTCCACGGCACGGTGACGGTGGGGGTCGTCACGGGGACGAACGCCTTCGCCGCGTCGATGCCGGTGCGCAGCATCTGCACGAGCCGGTCCTCCGGGTCGTCGATGCAGGCCCGAGCCACGCCGTCGACGCCGAGGGCGACGATCCTCGCCGCGTTCGAGGGGCGCAGCGCAGCCGAGTTGAAGCCCATGCGGGCCAGGTTGATCCGTGCCCAGCGCTCGGCGGCGGGCGCCGCCGTGAGCGCGGCCCGCGAGGCGGCGGAGAGGCGTCCGGGCTCACGACCGTCCTGCTCGGCGAGGATGCCCTCGGCGTTGAGGATGGCGATGGCCATCGCGTTCTGGCGCTCCTCGGCGGCCACCGGCAGGGCCGCGCGGGCGGTGCTGAGGACGATCGCCGTCGTCGCGCGGGGGTCGCTCGGGTTGAGGCCGACGACCTCGGGGACCATGGTCACCAGGCGCTGCCGGTTGGGCTCGTCGAGCATGTCGTTGACGCAGCGAGCCAGGGTCGCGAGCACGGGATGGGTGCAGGCGGGGTGGTCACTCCACCGCTCGCCGGCCAGGAACGAGGCCATCTCCATGAAGCAGGCGCCCTTGCGGGGGTTGCGGTGACGACCGCGGGACAGTACTGGCACTCCGTCGGGCACGAATGGGGCTCGTCGTGACATTGGTCGCTCCTCGGCTGCTGCTGGCGATCCATTGGGCGGACTCCTTCATGGTGCGCCTGTTCCGCGCCGTTGACCACCCTTTCGCCGACCCCTACCCACCGGCCTGCGGCCAAACCCTGTCACCGACCCGGATCGCTGGGCACAATCGGCCCATGGGCGACGAGAGCGAGGGTTCGGGAGTCCGCGCGCACGTCGCCGACTCCTGGGTCCGGTCCGCGGCGGCCGGGGTCCACGTCGACGCGGTCGACGCCCCGATCACGCTGCCGGCCGACGCCCTGCGCGACCATCGCGAGGCCCACCCCCTCGCGCGGGTCTTTCCCCTCCTCGACGACGTGCTCGGCCAGGCGGCGCGCGACTGCGACGCGGTCATGGCCGTGGCCGACGCCTCGGGCCAGCTGCTCTGGGTGTGCGGGTCGCCGAGCACGCTGCGCCGCGCCGAGAGCATCGGCTTCGTCGAGGGCAGCAACTGGGACGAGCGGATGGCCGGCACCAACGCGCCGGGGGTCGCTCTTCGGCTCGACCGACCCGTCAACGTCATCGGTGCCGAGCACTTCCGCCGCTCGGTCCAGCGCTGGAGCTGCGCGGCGACGACGATCCACGACCCCAGCGACCAGAGCGTCCTCGGGGTCCTCGACATCACCGGCGGCGACGACATCGTCGCGCCACAGACGCTGGCCATGGTCCGGGCCGCGGCGCGGATGGCCGAGTCCGAGCTGGCTCGCGAGCTGCTCGTCGGGGCGCGATACACCTCGGTGCCGGCCACCCCGGGCCGGCTGTCGGTGCTGCTCGAGGCCCTCGGACGCAACGACGCCCTGCTCACCGTCGACGACGGTCGCGGTCACCGGCGGACGCTGCGGCTCAGCCCACGACACAGCGAGATCCTCCTGCTGCTCGCATCGGCGGCCCGTGGCCTGTCCGGCGACGAGCTCGCGGTGCTGCTCTACGAGGAGGACAGCAGCGCCTCGACGCTGCGGGTCGAGATGGGCCGGCTGCGGGCGCTGCTCGGCGACGACCTGCTCGCGTCGCGGCCCTACCGGGTCGTCGCGGAGCTGTCGGGCGACTGGCTCGGTGTCGAGGCGCACCTGGCCGCGGGGGACCTCGCCAGTGCCATGCGGGCCTACCGGGGCGCGCTGCTGCCACGGTCGGTCGCGCCCGGGGTGGTCCGGCTGCGTGAGAGCATCGAGGGCGACCTGCGCCGGGCCGTCCTCGCGAGCGGCCGCACCGACCTCATGTCGGCGTGGACGCGGTCCGCGTCCGGTGCCGACGACTACGAGATGTGGCAGGCCCAGGCCAGGCTCCTCGGTCCCTCCTCGCCACTGCTGCCGCTCGTCCGGAACCAGCTCGACCGCCTCGACCGCGAGCTCGGCACCTGAGACGAGGACCCGTCGGGCCCGCCGTCGGCCGCGAGCACCCTTCTCGACACGCAACGTGGATGCAACGTCCGGTTGCCTAACGTCCTGACGACCCCGTTTTCGGGGCCGCCACCAAGGACGTTGGGAGAACGACATGACCATCTATGCACCCCCGGGAGCGGCCGACTCGCTCGTCTCGCTCCAGGACCGGTACGGCCACTTCATCGGCGGCAACTGGGTCGAGCCGAAGAAGGGCCTCTGGTTCGAGAACATCTCGCCGGTCAACGGCAAGCCGTTCTGCGAGATCGCCCGGGGCACCGAGGAGGACATCGAGGCGGCCCTCGACGCCGCCCACGCAGCCGCGCCGGCGTGGGGCCGCACGAGCCTCGGCGAACGGTCGCTCGTTCTCAACCGCATCGCCGACCGCCTCGAGGAGAACCTCGAGATGCTCGCCGTCGCCGAGACGTGGGAGAACGGCAAGGCCGTCCGGGAGACGCTCGCCGCGGACCTGCCCCTCGCCGTCGACCACTTCCGCTACTTTGCGGGCGTCCTTCGCGGACAGGAGGGTTCGAGCAGCGAGATCGATGCCGACACGGTCGCCTACCACTTCCACGAACCGCTCGGCGTCGTCGGCCAGATCATCCCGTGGAACTTCCCGATCCTCATGGCCGTCTGGAAGCTCGCGCCGGCACTCGCCGCCGGGAACGCCGTCGTGCTCAAGCCGGCCGAGCAGACGCCGTGGTCGATCCTCAAGGTCGTCGAGCTCATCGGCGACCTGCTGCCCGGGGGCGTCGTCAACGTCGTCAACGGCTTCGGTGTCGAGGCCGGCAAGCCCCTGGCCTCGTCGCCGCGGATCGCCAAGATCGCCTTCACCGGCGAGACGACGACCGGGCGGCTCATCATGCAGTACGCGTCGCAGAACATCATCCCGGTCACGCTCGAGCTCGGCGGCAAGAGCCCCAACGTCTTCTTCGAGGACGTCGCCCAGCAGCGGGACGCCTTCTACGACAAGGCCCTCGAGGGGTTCACGATGTTCGCGCTCAACCAGGGCGAGGTCTGCACCTGCCCCTCGCGCGCGCTGGTCCAACGCTCGATCTACCCCGACTTCGTCCCGGACGCCGTGGCGCGCGTCGAGAAGATCAAGCAGGGCAACCCGCTCGACACCGACACGACGATGGGCGCCCAGGCGAGCAACGACCAGCTCGAGAAGATCCTGTCCTACCTCGACATCGGCCGGCAGGAGGGCGCCAAGGTCCTCACCGGTGGGGAGCGCAACGTGCTCGACGGAGACCTCGCCGACGGCTACTACGTCACCCCGACGGTCTTCGAGGGCAGCAACTCGATGCGGATCTTCCAGGAGGAGATCTTCGGCCCGGTCGTCTCCCTCACGAGCTTCGAGGACGAGGCCGACGCGCTCGCGATCAGCAACGACACGCTCTACGGCCTGGGCGCCGGCGTGTGGACGCGCGACGGCGCACGGGCCTACCGGATGGGCCGAGGCATCAAGGCCGGTCGGGTCTGGACGAACTGCTACCACCAGTACCCGGCGCACGCGGCGTTCGGTGGCTACAAGCAGTCGGGGATCGGCCGCGAGAACCACAAGATGATGCTCGACCACTACCAGCAGACGAAGAACCTGCTCGTGTCCTACTCCCCGGACCCCCTCGGCTTCTTCTGACGGGGCCGCGACGTGCCTTCCCACGGGCCGCAGGTCACGTCCGTCGGGACGGGTCGACCCGGTGAGCCATCGGCTTCCCGCAGCCGGGTCGACCTGACCGGTGAGGCGGCGGACCTGCTCCGCCGCCTCACCGGGGTCCACGGACCGCTGATGTTCCACCAGTCCGGCGGCTGCTGCGACGGCAGCTCGCCGATGTGCTACCCGGCCGGCGAGTTCCTCACGAGCGAGGCCGACGTGCACCTCGCCGACCTCGCTGTCGAGGGCCTGGACGAGCCGGTGGCCTTCTGGATGTCGGCGTCGCAGTACGCCTACTGGCGGCACACCCACCTGACCGTCGACGTCGTGCGCGGACGCGGCAGCGGCTTCAGCGTCGAGGCTCCCGAGGGGGTGCGGTTCCTCATCCGGTCACGCCTGTTCACCGACGCCGAGATGGCGGCGCTCGGGGTCGAACCGCCGAGGCTGCTCGGCGGCTGACGGCTCAGGCGGGCGGGGCGACGGCCGCGGTCTGGCCCGACCGGCGCAGCGACGCGGCGACGAACCCGTCCGCCTTGAGCTCCTCGACGAGGTCGCGCAGGAACCGCTCCGCGGCCTCCCCGCGGCCCGCCGGCGTCCCGACGGCCTGCCGGATCTGCATGAACGCCTCGTCGACGACTCGGGTGCCCGGGTGGGCGGCGACCCACGCCGTCGCCGGTTCGCGGATGCCGGCACCGGCCTCGAGTCCCTCGGCGGCGAAGACGTCGACCCCCTCCGCGCCGCGCACGACCTCGGCGTGCTCGAGGGTGCGCGACAGGTGCAGGTCGTAGGCCGACCCGGCCTTGACGCCGACGCGGGATCCGGGACGGTCGACGTCGGCCGGTGAGCGCACGGTCGAGGCCTCGGGCACGACGTAGACGCCCTCGATGACGACGTACGGCGGGGTGAAGGCCACCTGGGTGGCGCGGGCCGGGTCGACGGCGAGGAAGCCGAGGTCGGCGCGGCCGTCGGCCATGGCCTCGAAGGACAACCGGGCCGCGTCGAAGCACAGCAGCCGGAGCGGGACCCCGAGCCGCGCGGCGACCTCGCGGGCGAGGTCGACGGTGACTCCGCGAGGCTCCGTGGGGGTGCCCTGCGCCAGCACGGGGTTCCCGAGGTTGATCGACGCCCGCAGCACGCCGGTGGGGACGAGGTCGCGGACGACGTCGGCAGGGGCGGCGTCGGGCGTGGTCGAGGTCGTCACGGGCGCCACCCTACGTCGCCGGGGAGCCCGCGCCCGCAGGCCGAGGGGCCACACGACAACTCGTGACCTCGTACCACGCCCGTCGGTCGGGCTGCGGGTGCAGAGTGTCGGGATGGCACATCGAAACCTCGCCGCGGCGGTTGCCGTCGCGGCCACGCTGGCCGTCGCCGCCACCGCCGCGCCGGCCGCCGGCTCGTCGACCCCCTGGGACCACACGGCCACCGGCACCGTCTTCCTGCCCAACCCGGTCCAGGAGCTCGGCGACGAGTCGCTGACCGACGCCAAGGACGCCGACTACTCGGCCCTCGCGCCGGCCTACCACCGCGTCACCCTGACGCACCTCGACGGCTCGGGCACGCTGACCGGCCAGTACGTGCGGGTCAAGAGCTCGACGGGCTCGGCCGCGCGGTCGGTGGGCGGGGCCTTCCCGGCCTACCACCGTGACGTCGACCAGTTCGAGCAGGTCATGGGCTACTACTGGGTGACCACGGCCCAGGAGTACCTCCAGCACCTGGGCTTCGGCTCGACCCTGCGGCCGGTCAACCAGCGCCAGATCGAGCTGCGGGTCGACCAGTACGGCGGCGACAACTCCTTCTTCCGACCGGACAAGGCGAACATCACCGTCGGCAAGGGCGGCGTGGACGACGCCGAGGACGCCGAGGTCGTCGTGCACGAGTACGGCCACTCGGTGCAGGACGGCCAGGTGCCCGGCTTCGGAACGACCCTCGAGTCCGGCGCGATCGGCGAGGCCTTCGGCGACTACCTCGCCGTCGTCGTGACGAGCTGGCGCGCCGGGACGCCGACCCTGACCCCCGAGGCGTGCGTCGCCGACTGGGACTCGGTCTCCTACACGCGCACGGTCCCGCACTGCCTGCGCCGCCTCGACGGCACGAAGACGTATCCCACCGACGTCGTCGGCGAGGTGCACGCGGACGGCGAGATCTGGTCGCGGGCCCTCTGGGACGTCCGTGCCGCGCTCGGCGACACCAAGGCGTCGACGCTCATCGTCGAGGCGCAGTTCGCGTTCGCGCCCGACACCACCTTCCGCGCCGCCGCGCTCGACACCGTCGCTGCCGCGCAGCGCCTCTACGGGGCATCGGCCGCCAGGGCGGTCACGGCGGCCTTCCACGCCCGCGGAATCCTCTGACGTGCCTGACGCGCCTGACGCGCCTGACGCGCCGGCTGCGTCCGGACGCTCCCGGACGCTGAGGACACTGAGGACGCCCGACCGCGTCGCGCCCGCACGCGAACGGCCCCCTTCCCGGAGCGGGAGGGGGCCGTTCGCGTGGCCGGGGGAGCGGCCTCAGGCGGTGGGGGCCGGCTCCGGGTCGGGCTGCGGCTGCTCGGCGACCTCGGGCTCGCCACCCTCGTTGCCGCGGCGGACGGCGGCCAGGAGCATCTGGGCGACGTCGACGACCTCGACCTGGCCTTCGGCCGTCGTGCCGTCCTGGACGGCAGCGTTGACGCCGTCGGTGAGCATGACCTTGCAGAAGGGGCAGCCGACGGCGATGCGGTCGGCGCCGGTGGCCAGGGCCTCGGCGGTGCGGTTGGTGTTGATCCGGGTGCCGAGCTTCTCCTCCATCCACATCCGGGCCCCGCCGGCGCCGCAGCAGAACGAGGTCTCCTTGGACCGCTGCATCTCGGCGTACTCGACGCCGGGCAGGATCTGCAGCAGCTCGCGCGGCGGGGCGTAGACCTGGTTGTGCCGGCCGAGGTAGCACGGGTCGTGGTAGGTGACCTTGGCGCCGGTGGACGCGGCGCCGGTGAGGGTCCCGCTGGACGCGGCGTCGCCGGGGCGGGCCACCGGGGTCAGGCGCTTGTCGCGCACGAGCCGGTTGAGCAGCTGGGTGTGGTGCAGCACCTCGTAGTGCCCGCCGAGCTGGGGGTACTCGTTCTTGATGGTGTTGAAGCAGTGCGCGCAGGTGACGACGATCTTGGTCGCGCCGACCTCGCTCAGGGTCTCGACGTTCTGGGCGGCCAGCATCTGGAAGAGGAACTCGTTGCCGGCGCGGCGGGCCGGGTCGCCGGTGCAGGCCTCGCCGTCGCCGAGCACCGCGAAGCTGACCTCGGCGGTGTGCAGCAGCTCGGCCACGGCCCGGGTCGTCTTCTTGGCGCGGTCCTCGTAGGCGCCGGCGCAGCCGACCCAGAACAGGTAGTCGACCTCGCCGAGGTCCTCGACGTCGACACCGACCTGCTTGACCTCGAAGGGCAGGTCCTTGGCCCAGTCCATCCGCAGCCGCGGCGCCAGGCCCCACGGGTTGCTGTTCTTCTCGAGGTTCTTGAACAGCCCGTTCAGCTCGGCCGGGAACGCGGACTCGATGAGGTTCTTGTAGCGGCGCAGGTCCACGATCGCATCGACGTGCTCGATGTCGACGGGGCACTGCTCGACGCAGGCGCCGCAGGTGGTGCACGACCACAGCACGTCCTCGTCGATGACGGCGCCACCATCCGGCGTACCGTGCGGGTTGTAGGCCGTCAGCGGGTTGCGAATGTCGTATCCGGTCGTCCCGACGAGCTGCTCGGTCGCGACCGCGCCCCTCGTGGCGTCGCTGAAGCCGTCGGCCCCGTTCGACGCGTCCGAGGCGTTCTCGATGCCGGCCGCGCGGACCTCCTCGGAGGCCAGCAGCCAGGGGGCCTTGGCGTGCGCGTGGTCGCGCAGCGTCATGACGAGCAGCTTCGGCGAGAGGGGCTTGTCGGTGTTCCACGCCGGGCACTGGGACTGGCAGCGGCCGCACTCGGTGCACGTGGTGAAGTCCAGCAGCCCCTTCCAGGTGAAGTCCTCGACCTTGCCGACCCCCAGCGGCGCGTCCTCGGGCAGGTCCTCGACGTTCTCGAAGTCGAGCACCTGCCCGTTGACGCGGATCGGCTGCAGCTGCCCGAGGCTGGTCCGGCCGTCGGCGTGCCGCTTGAAGAAGATGTTGGGAAAGGCCAGGAACCGGTGCCAGGCCACGCCCATCGTCGGGGTCAGCGCGATGGTGATCATCCACGCGAACGAGATGAGGATCTTGACCGCGGCCACGACCACGATGGCGTTCTCCAGCGCCTCGACCGACCAGCCGGTCAACATCCCGCCGAGCCAGCCGGTCAGCGGGTAGTGCAGCCCGTTCGCGTCGCTGACCGCGGTCGTGCCGGTGCTGCCACCTCGATCGGACAGGGCGTACTCCAGCCCGCGCAGCGTCAGGATGCACAGCGTCACCCCGAGGATCGTGGCCTCGACGTAGTACGCCTGCCACCACGTCGAGCCGAAGAACCGGCTGCGCCGCCCGCCCTCACCGGCGGCCGAACGCGGGTGCTGCCGCTGCCGGATCACGATGAGCACGAGGATGCCCAGCAGCCCGGTCCATGCGAAGAACTCGGTGACCCACTCGAACGGCGGGAAGTGCCCGATCAGCGGCAGCGCGAAGTCCGGCTTGAACAGCTGGCCGAACGCGTTCAGCAGCGTGAAGAACAGGACGCCGAAGCTGACCATCGTGAACCAGTGCGCCACCGCCACCACCGGCAGCCGCGACATCCGGGTGTGCCCCAGGAACTCCCGCAGCAAGGTCCGGGTCCGCTCCCCCTTCGCATCACCCCGGTCCTCGGGCTGACCGAGCCGGAACGTGGCCACGAACCCGTTGACCGTCCTGACCAGCAACGCCACCGCCACCGCGGTGACCCCGAGGCAGACGACGACCGCGACGATCTGGAGCGCACTCATGCCGGCGAGTCTAGTGACGAGTTAGCAAGCGCTTAGTGATTGTGACGGGCGCCTCGACGTGACGCTCGTCCCCTTGCGTGGGCCGGCTTCCCGGGTGTCGCGCGCCATGACAAGCGCAGGGTCGTGGACCAGATCGTGAACGCATGTCTTGGCAAGAGATAACGAGATGTTGGAATATGCATAACGAGTCTCCGGTTGTCGCCGACGACCGGGCGCGCCACCAGCCGTACCAGCCGCACCAGCCGCACACTGCCGACTGCCGAAGGGGCCCCACGCCATGCCGATCCACGACGACGTCACCAAGCTGATCGGGAACACCCCGCTCGTCCGACTCAACCGGGTCACCGACGGCGCCCCGGCCACCGTGGCGGCGAAGCTGGAGTTCTACAACCCGGCCAGCTCCGTCAAGGACCGCATCGGCGTCTCGATCATCGACGCCGCCGAGGCGAGCGGTGAGCTCGAGCCCGGCGGCACCATCGTCGAGGCGACCTCGGGCAACACCGGGATCGCGCTCGCCATGGTCGGAGCGGCGCGCGGCTACAAGGTCGTCCTCACCATGCCGGAGTCGATGAGCAAGGAGCGCCGCGCGCTGCTGCGTGCCTTCGGTGCCGAGCTCGTCCTCACCGACCCGGCCACCGGCATGAAGGGTGCGGTCGCCAAGGCCGACGAGATCGCCGCCGAGCGCGGTGGCGTCCTGGCCCGCCAGTTCGCCAACGAGGCCAACCCGGAGATCCACCGCAGGACGACGGCCGAGGAGATCTGGAAGGACACCGACGGCACGGTCGACATCGTCGTGGCAGGCATCGGTACCGGCGGCACCATCACCGGCGTGGGCCAGGTGCTCAAGGCCCGCAAGCCCGAGGTCCAGATCGTCGCCGTCGAGCCGGCCGAGTCGCCGATCCTCAACGGCGGCCAGCCCGGCCCGCACAAGATCCAGGGCCTCGGCGCCAACTTCGTGCCCGAGATCCTCGACACCGAGATCTACGACGAGGTCATCGACGTCGACGCCGACACGGCCGTCAAGTACGCGCGCCGCGCCGCCACCGAGGAGGGCCTCCTCGTCGGCATCAGCTCCGGCGCCGCGATCGCGGCCGCCGCCCAGGTGGCCCAGCGCCCCGAGAACGAGGGCAAGACCATCGTCGTCGTCATCCCGTCGTTCGGCGAGCGCTACCTGTCCACGGTCCTCTTCGAGGGCCTCGTCGACTGAGACCCGTCCGGGTCCGAGGAGTCGGTCGCATGAGCACCGCAGCCACCACCACCGCGCAGGTCGAGTCGCGCCCGCGGCCGGCCGAGCCCGCGCTGTCGCTGGTCCGGGACGTCCCCGCCGACGCCCCGGCCCGCCGCGCCGACGCCACGCCCGCCCTCGGCCCCGACGCCGCGCCGGGGCAGCCCGAGCCCGCGTACCGCGGCCCGCTCGGCTGGGCCCGACGCGTCGTCGACCGGGCCCGTGAGGACGTCGACGGCGCCCTGGCCCGCGACCCCGCGGCCAGCTCGCGCCTCGAGGTGGTCCTCACCTCGCCCGGCCTGCACGCCATCTGGGCGCACCGGGGACTGCACGAGCTGTGGAAGCACCCGGCCGGGCGTCTGCCGGCGCGGGTCCTGGCGACGGTCGCCCGCTCGGTCACCGGGGTCGAGATCCACCCCGGGGCCCGCATCGGGCGTCGGTTCTTCATCGACCACGGCATGGGTGTCGTCATCGGCGAGACCGCCGAGGTCGGCGACGACGTCATGCTCTACCACGGTGTGACGCTCGGCGGCCGTTCCCTCGCGCGGGTCAAGCGGCACCCCACGGTCGGCAACCGCGTCACCATCGGGGCGGGGGCCCGCATCCTCGGTCCGGTTCTCGTCGGTGACGACGTGCAGGTCGGCGCCAACTCGGTCGTCGTCAAGGACGTCCCGGCGGGCGCCGTCGCCACCGGCATCCCCGCCGTCCTGCGCTTCCCGAAGCGCGACGCCGCCAACCAGTGGGTCGACCCCGCCATCTACATCTGAGCCGGCCGGCTCCCCGCGGCCGGGGCGTGGCGCGTCAGCACGCGTCCCGGTCCCGGCCGCCCTCGTCAACGGCGGCGGTGCGTCACGGCGTCACGGTCAGCAGCCCGCGGGCGCCACGCTCGGCGTCGGCCATGACGTGGGTGACGAACGGGTAGCTGCCCGGCTCCGTCGGGGCCAGCTCGACGAACCCGCCCTGCCCCGGCGCCAGGGCAAGTGCCTGGGCGCCGCCGTCGCGCCCACCGGCCCGGCCGCGTCCGCGGTCGAGCAGGTACGCGCCCTCGCTCCACACGGTGTCGAACTGTGAGCCGACGACGTGGAAGGCGCTACCGCGGTTGGGACCCGCCGCGAGCACCCAGATGCGGGTGCGCTGGCCGGCGCGGGTCACGAGCGGCGAGGCCACGTACTGGTTCGCCACGCCGTTGAACGTCACGAGGTCGGCGGCGTCGCCGGCCGCCTCCGTGGCGTCCACCTCGCGGACCGAGCCCACACCGTCGCCGTCGAGGAAGACCTCCGACTGGACGAGCACGTAGCTGTGGTCGACCGCCGGCAGACCGGGCGGGTCGATGACGACGGCCCCGAACAGACCTGCGCCGATGTGCGCGGTCATCGGCATCGTCGCGCAGTGGTAGAGCCAGATGCCGGCCCGACCGGCCGTGAAGGTGTAGGTCAGCGAGCCGCCGGGCGGGATGGTGCGCATGACGCGGTCGGGGGCGCGCTCGCCCGCGTGGAAGTCGACGGAGTGCGCCATCGGGGTGTCGTTGACGAGCCTCACGACGAAGGTGTCACCGACGCGTCCGTGCAGCGTCGGCCCCGGAACCGTCCCGCCGAAGGTCCAGCGCCGCTGCCGGACGCCCGGGGCCACCTCGAGCACGACCTCCTCGAGGCGCAGGGTCACGTCGTGCACGCGTCCCGCGGGCACCGGCGGCAGGGTCGCGTCGACGGCGCGGAAGCCCGGCGGGAACGTCCCGGCGAGGCGCGTGGGCTGCGTCGGGGCTGCGGCTGAACCGCCGACCCCGTGCGGGATCGCAGTCTCGGCGCCGCGCGCCGGAGCGCCGGTCACCGCGACGTGCAGCACCATGCCCATCTGCCGGTGGCCGACGACGCTGCACCAGGCCTCGGCGTCGGCGCCCACGACGCCGACGTCGAGCGTCGCCGCGTGCCCCGGCATGACCCGGGGCGTGCGGACTCCCGCGGCGAAGGTGAGGTCGTGCGGTGATCCGCTGTCGCTGTTGACGAGGTCGACGACGAGCCGGTCGCCGGCCGGCACGGCGACCGACGCGGGGACGAACGCCATGTCGTGCGCCTCGACGCGGACGCGTGTCGTGTGTCCGGTCGGTGTGACGCCTGCGGCGAGTGAGGACGCCGGCGGCGACGGCGAGCCGGCGCTCGGCAGGGCCGGGCTCAGGGCCACGCCGAGCGAGACGACGAGCGCCACGGCCGAGGCCGCAACGCCCACCTGCCCGCCGCCACGGGCTGGGAGGAGGGCCGACGCGCCGGGCGAGGGAGACGCGGTGACCGACGCCGTCACGGCTGACGTGGGCTCGGCGCCGCCGGGCGCGGTGGCCCGGGCCGCGGCGCCGGCCGAGGAGCCGGTGGCCGCCAGGAGGTCGCGACGGGCCCTGACCGCCGCACGCGTCGCGCCGAGCAGCAGGGGCACGAAGGCGCCGAGCGCACCGACGACGAGGACCGACACGCCGACCCGGACCGTCGACGGGACGGGCAGGACCGCCACGGCGAGGCCCAGCTGGACGACGGTGAGGCGCCACACCCAGGCCCGGTCGAACCAGGCTGACGCCGCCCTGGCCACCGACGGCCCGCCGCCGAGCACGACCGGGATGAGGTGCGAGAGGGCCCCGAAGAGGAGCTGGACGGCGAAGCCGACCGCGACGAGGCCCGCGACGACGCCATAGCCCTCGGCGACCGCGCTCCACGAACCGGCAGTACCCAGCCGCCAGGCGACGAGGACGACCGCACCGACGCCCCATGCCAGTCCGGCGGTCACCGACCAGGTGGCGAAGCTGCGCGGTGGTGCCTGGCGGGCCGGACGGACGAGCGCCCGACCCCACCACCCGAGACCGGCGACGTAGGCGCCCAGTCCCCCGAGTGCGACGCCGCGCAGCCCGGCAACCGCTCCGCCGTCCAGGACGACCAGACCGGCGACCAGCAACGGAAGTGCTTGTCGGGCAAGGCGTTCGGCGCGGTCGTCCATCCGGGTGCGCAGCATCGTGGGCCAGAGCGTGACGAGCGTTCCCATGACGGTGAGGCCGAGCCAGCCGAGCACCATGGTCATCGAGTGGGCGACGAGCAGGCGGCCGTGCCACTCGTCGTCGAGGCCTCTGGCCAGCCAGGCGCCGAAGGTCGCCCCGACCGGCACGGCCGACGCGGCGGCGAGGTAGTAGTGGACGCTGGTCCGGAACCGTCCGGGCAGGGCGCGTCTGAGGCGCCGCCACAGCGCGACGCCGTGCCATCCGAGGGCCGCGGCCACCCCGGTCGCACCGGTGACCGTGAGCGGCCACGCTCCGCTGGGGACGCCGACGAGCACCAGGGTCGCACCGGCGAGCAGCACGACGATGCGCCGGTTCTGCTGGGTGCGGTCGTCGACCGAGTCCGGCGTGCGCAGGATCGCCTGGGTGAAGTGCGTGCTCCACACCATCGCCGAGTGCGTCAGCGCGCCCAGCAGGACGAGGTGCACGAGCAGCCAGTCGGCGGCGGGGACGACCGGGTGCAGGAGCGTCAGCAGCCCGGCGAGGGCGAGCCAGACGATGCCGGGACGGTCGCGCAGCGGGAAGCGTCCGCGTCGGGCGGCCGGGCGGTCGGACCTGCCGCCGCCGTCGCAGCCCGGTCCGGCGGCCCGGGCCGCCCGTCCGACCGGTGACGTGCCCGTGCCCTCGCTCATGCCGGGTGAGCGGGCACGTGGGCGTCCGCCTCGTCGTGCTGGTGGTCGTGCCGGTGGACGTGCAGGTGGTCGTTCGGGTGGTGGTGCGGCTGAGCGTGTGCGTGGTCGGGGGTCGGGCCCGGCGTCAGGGCGGCGACGCGGTCCCACTCGGGGCCGGCGAACGCGATGGCGGCTGCAGGGAAGAGCCCGTTCTCCTCGCGGTCGATGTGCGCGCGCAGCGCTCGCTCGAACGCGGGGAAGGCGGTGTGGGCACCGTCCCGGATGGCGGCGAGCTGCTCGTCGAGGGCGGTGTGCTCGGCGCACAGCCTGCCGACGTGGTCGGTGAACTCGGCATCCTCGGCGAGCACGCTGAAGAGCCCCGCCTCCTCGGCGACCGTGTGCGGATGCAGCAGGCCGACGAGCCGCTCGACGGCCGGCCCGACGGCCCGGCCGTCGCCGGACCGGCAGGCCCGTCGCAGGTCGCCGCAGGCGTTGATGATGTCGACGTGCTCGGACATGAACCGGCCGACGACGCTGATGTCCTCGCACCCGCAGTAGGAGCACATGGCCGTCTGCGGCGGTCAGGCGCGGGTGATCGCGAGGCGCCAGAGCTCGGGTCCCTCGACGAGGTAGGTCACCGTGACCGGGCCCTCCCGGTCGGCGATCTGGGCGAGCAGCGGCTTGGGGTCGTGGGGCGCGACGATGACGAGGGTGCCACCGGCCGGGATGGCCGACAGGGCGCCGAAGACCGTGGCGTGGCGGATCGCGTGGGGGATGGCGCGCACGTCGAGCTCGGGAGCGCCGTGTGTGTCGTCGCCGCACTCGCAGGCGTGGGCTGCTGGGGTGAGGGGCAGTTCGGTGCGGGCATCCATCGGTGGCCTCCACGGTCGATCTTTTCTACAATGACATTGTGAAAAGTACTCCTCCCCTCGGTCCCGCACCAACTCGGCCCGACCCGGGCCTGGCCGGACAGCCCCTGGACCCGGCGCGTGCCCGTGTGCTGGAGGCCGTCGTGGAGGTCTCGTCCTCCGGTGGTGCGGCCACGGTCGGCGAGCTCGTCGAGGTGCTCGGCGGCCACCCCAACACCGTGCGGCACCACCTGGCCGGCTTGGCGGCCGAGGGTCTGGTCCGTGCCGCGCCGGCACCGGCGTCGCCCGGGAGAGGCCGACCGCCGACGCGCTACCGCGCGACGGAGCGCGCCGACGGGGCGCTCCCCACGGGGTCGGACATGGTCGAGGAGTACGTGGCTCTGGCGGCCGCCTTCGCCGAACGGCTGGCCGCGCGTGGTGGCGACCCCGGCGGTGACGCCCGGTCCATCGGTCGGGCCTGGGGCGCGACACTGCTCGGGCGCGGGCACCGCCGGCAGCCGGGCCAGGGCGAGCGGCAGGCGCGTGGACGGCGACGGACCGCAGCCGCCTCGGCCCTCGCCCGTCCGGCCGCCGGTGCCGTGGACCAGGTCCTCGCCGTCCTCGGGCGCCTGGGCTTCTCACCGCAGGTCCAGGCTGCCCCACCCGAGTCCGGCGAACCCGGGCCCGGGGCCGATGGCCCGACGACGGTCCTCCTCCGGACCTGCCCACTGCTCGAGTCGGCGCGTCGTCATCCCGAGGTCGTCTGTCAGGTCCACCGCGGCCTGGTCGAGGGTGTTCTCGAGGCCGGGCGCCCGGCCGGCGGAGGCCCCGTCCATCCCGGGGTCCGGCTCGAGGCGTTCGCGCGACCCGGCGCGTGCGTCCTCACCCTGACGGCGGCTGCGACACTGGCCCGGTGAGCGAGCCGACCCCCCACCCGGCGCCGGGCCCGCTGCCACGCGTCAGCGTCGTCGTCCTCGCCGGTGGCACGTCGCGACGCTTCGGCGACGACAAGCTCGCCGCCCCGTTCGGCCGGGGCACCGTCCTCGACCACCTCCTCGGCGCTCTCCCCGGCGGCTGGCCGGTCGTCCTCGTCGGACCGCCGCGCGCCACCGCACGACCCGACGCGAGGTGGGTCCGCGAGCAGCCCCCCGGCGGTGGGCCGCTCGCCGCCGTGGCGGCCGGGCTGAGCCTCGTTGCCACCCCTCTCGTCGCCGTCGTCGCGGGCGACATGCCGTTCGCGGCGCCGGCGCTCGCGGTCCTCCTCGACGCCCTCGAGGCCTCGGATCCGGAGACCGCGGCGGCCGTCGCCGTCGTCCAGGGCCGGCCCAACGCCCTGCTGGCCGTCTACCGGGTGGGCGACCTGCGGGACGGGCTGCCCGCGTCGGTCGGCGGGCTCCCTGCGCGGACGCTGCTCGCGAGGCCGCACGTCGAGGTGGCCGTCCCGCTGGTGCACGGTCGCGACGTCGACACGCCCGCCGACCTCGAGGCCGCCCGTTCCGAGCTGGGCTGAGGCCTGTCCGACGCGTGGACGCCCGGCGGTGACCGTGCCGGTTGGCGGAGGGTGTGGGATTCGAACCCACGGAGGTTTCCCTCGGGCGCTTTCAAGGCGCCTGCACTCGGCCGCTATGCGAACCCTCCAGCGGCGCCGTGCCGACGCCGGGGCCTCATCATGCCGCACGCGGGGCCGTCCCACCCAACCGTGGGGCCGCTGCGTCCAGCCGGTGGGCCGCCCGGGTCGCGGGCGCCGTCCGGACCGGACGGGCACCCGCCCGCCCGACTGGGAGCGGGTGCCGGGCGGGCGGATGACGTCTGCTGCCAATGGTAACAGTTCGGCAACCATGGACCCGGGGAGGATTGACCCGTCAAACCCCACGTGAGATACGCAAGTGTGACGCGACACGAGAGCCCGGACCCGACGCCCGAGACCGCGGGGATCCTCGCCCGGCTCGCCCCGTTGGACCTGCCCCCGCCCGCCCCGCTCGTCCTGCGTGACAAGCGGTTCGACGCCTCCACCCCGGCCGTCATGGCCATCGTCAACCGCACCCGGGACTCGTTCTTCAGCGGCAACCGGCATGCCGACCTCGACTCGGCCAAGGCCGCCCTCGAGACGGCGCTCGAGCTCGGGGCCGACATCGTCGACGTCGGCGGCGTCCGGGCCGGGCAGGTGGGTGAGGTCGTGGACGCGGACGAGGAGATCCGTCGTGTCGTCCCCTTCCTGGAGTGGGCCCGGCAGGTCCACCCCGAGGCCGTCCTCAGCCTCGACACGTGGCGCTCGGAGGTCGCGCGCGAGGCGGCCGGTGCCGTCGACCTGCTCAACGACACCTGGGCCGGTCACGACCGTGACCTCGTCCACGTCGCTGCCCAGGCCGGGGCCGGATACGTCGTCTCACATACCGGAGGACTGCCACCCCGGACCGACCCCGTCGACGTCAGCTACGGGTCCGAGCCGCTCGACGTCGTCCGCGACGTCGTCGCCACCCTGGCGCGCGGCGCACGGACCGCCGTCGACGCGGGCGTCCCTCGCGAACGGGTCCTCGTCGACCCGACCCTCGACTTCGGCAAGACGACCGCGCACTCGCTCGAGGTCCTGCGCCACACCGGCGACATCGCAGCGATGGGTTTCCCTGTGCTGCAGGCGATGTCGCGCAAGGACTTCGTCGGCGAGGCGCTCGACCTGCCCCCTGAGGATCGCCTCGAGGGATCCCTTGCCGCCACCGCCGTCGCCGCCTGGCTCGGCGCGACGGTGTTCCGGGCGCACGACGTCCGGGCCACCCGGCGCGTCGTCGACATGGTCGCGACGATCCGGGGCGACCGGGCACAGGCGGTGGCGGTGCGGGGCGTGCCGCGTGGCGTCCCGGCCACCGGTGCATGAACCCGCGAAAAACCGCTGCGGTCCGGCGAGCCCCACGCACGGTAGTCTGCTAGGTTTCTTGCCGGTTGCAGTTGCAGTTCCTCGTTGTCGAGCAGGTGCCCGTTTCCAACCGGAGGCGGGTCTTCTCTTCGGCGCGGCGAGTTCGCTCGTCAGGTGGGTTCGAAGCGGCAGCTCGGGAGGCACGAGGTGTGCCGTCCCGCACGCAGAAGAAGGAAGAGTTACCCGTATGGCACAGGGCACCGTCAAGTGGTTCAACGCCGAGAAGGGCTTTGGTTTCATCGCCCAGGACGGCGGCGGCCCCGACGTCTTCGTCCACTACTCGGCCATCCAGACGAACGGCTACCGTTCGCTGGACGAGGCTCAGCGCGTCGAGTTCGAGGTCACGCAGGGCCCCAAGGGTCCGCAGGCCGACGCAGTTCGTCCGCTCTGACACACCGGAGAACACCGCAACGAGCGACACCTACGTCGTTTGTGCAGAGCCCCCGGCCGTCCGGCCGGGGGCTCTGTTCTGTCTCGGGCCGCCTCGCCGGATCCGTGGCGGATCCGCGGCGGACCAGGTGCCGGGCCCGCCGTCAGCGGCTCCCCGCCCGGCGCGTGGGAGCGGGTCGCCTGAACGGCCCTGGGCGTGCCGACGACCGCTGACGTGGACGGCCGCTCACCGGGCCGCCCACCGCGTCAGCACTGCTCGTACGGGGTCGCCGTCGGGGACGGGGTCTTCGTCCTGGTCGGGGAGCTCGTCGACGAGGTGCCCGAGCCCGTCGAGGACGGCTTCGGCTTCGGCGGCGCGATGCCCTTCTGGACGAGCGCCCGCACGAGCTGGTAGTCGGGGTTGCTCGAGTAGACGCCCTGCGAGGAGGTGAGGGCGACACTGTTGATCTTCGCCTTCTGGACGCGCTCGACGAGGTCGACGAACGCGGGGAGGTTCTGCGCCGGGATGTCGGTGTAGATGTTGTCCTTGAGGATCTTGGCGATCTCGGGGTACTTGCCGACCATCTGGGCAGGGTTGACCTGCTTGACGATCGCCTGGACGACGCAACGCTGGCGCATCTGGCGGTGCGTGTCGTCGTCGGCGGCGCGGGTGCGGGCGTACCAGAGGGAGTGCCAACCGTCGAGGTGTTGGAAGCCCGGTTCGAAGTAGCCCTTGACGCCGAAGAGGCGGCCGCTGGCGTCGTGCTCGCCACCGATGGTCAGCTTGGTGCCGTAGCCGGACAGCTTGACGTTGATGTCGAGTCCGCCCATCGCGTCGATGAGCTGGGAGAAGCCCTTGAGGTCGATGACGACCATCTGGTCGACCTTGAGGCCGGTGATCTCCTGGACGGTGCCGCGGATCTCAGTGCGGCCGGGGGAGGCGCCCGCCGGGTAGGCGTGGGGGTGGCTCTTGGCGTAGTTCTCGGCGTCGACGTAGAGGTTGGTCAGCATGCACTGGCCGGGGCCCTGGTCGCAGGTGCTGTCGGGTGAGCCGAAGCTGCCGGACCGGTAGAGGGCGCGCAGAGGCGAGGTGGGCGCGAGCGGTGCGTTGAGCAGGTTGCGCGGCATCGAGATGAGGGCCGTGCGGCCGGTCTTGGTGTCGATGCTCGCCAGGATCATCGAGTCGGTGCGGATGCCGACCCGGTCGGCGCCGGCGTCGGAGCCGATGAGGAGGATGTTGACGCGGGCCTGCTTGGCCCACGGGTCCTCGCCCTCCGCGACCTGGGCGCCCTCGCCGGGCGTGACCCGGGTGCTGCCGAACACCTGGGCCACGGTCGACTGCGTGATGCTCGCGTACTCGGCGACCTTGAACGAGGAGGCCGCGACGAGAAAGACCATGAGGGTCGTGAAGGCGGCGAGGAGCCGGGTACGGGTGCGGTCCAGGCGCGTCGGGCGGGACTGGATGGCGGTGAGGATGATCGAGCCGCACCAGAGGATGCCACCGACGACGAAGAGGACGGCGACCGCGGTGAGCACGGTCGGGCGGGCGACGAGGGCCAGGGCGGCGTTCGTCACACCCGTCCTCAGGACGTAGTACGCGAGGAGGCCGGCGCTCGCGATGGCGATGAGGAGCAGGCCCCAGCCGACCTTGCGGCTGCGGGTCTGGGTCAGTCCCGCACCCGGGACGACGGTCCCCAGGACGGTGAGCCCGAGGGCGCGTCGGAAGCCCGACTTGAGCTCACGACGCAGCGTCTCGCGGGTCTGGGGCGTCCCCGGACCGCGCACAGTCGGGTAGGTCATGGGGTCCTCTCTGCTCGGCTCGTTGGCTCGGCCGACAGGACATTGTGCCCTGACTTGCTGTCAGGTACCTCATCGGCATCCGCGAGTCGAGCGGGGGGTCGGACCCCCGGTTTGGGGGACCCGGACCGGGGCCGGTACCCTGACTCCGCCCGTGCATCCGTCGCCGTGTCGCGCCTCGCGTCGCGCCGCCGGTGGTCCGGGCACGGAGGCGTCGCATAGTGGCCTAGTGCGCCCGCCTGCTAAGCGGGTTGAGGATAAAACCTCTCGCGGGTTCAAATCCCGCCGCCTCCGCCATCACGACACAGAAGGACCCCGACACGCTTTTCGTCGGGGTCCTTCTGTGTCGTGCTGGTCGAACACGTTGGGATTTGGGAGGAGTCCAGGAGTCCCCGAGGAACGAGGGGACTCCTGGACGACGGATCCCGCCGCCGTGAGCTCGCGCGACCGCCCTGCGCCCTCTGTCGCGAGTGATGCGCGTCAGCCGACGTCCTGGCGTCGGCGTCGCCGGCGCTGCGACGCGGGCAGCAGCACCCACAGGGCCATCGCCAGGAGGGCGAGCGCCCCGCCGAGCCAGAACGCGCTCGGGTGCGACAGCAGCACGTCGAGGACGAGGACCACACCGCCGATGATGCCGAGGACGAGGAAGACCAGGCCGGTGCCGATGAGCCGGTCGGTGTGACGGACCACGTAGTCCTTGAGACCCTCACGGAACAGCATGCGGTGCATGGCGACGGGAGCCATGAACACCAGGGTGCTGACGGCGATCGACAGGAGCGTGGCGACGTAGACGGTGCGCTGCAGGTCGGTCAGCTGGGAGAAGCGCTGCTGGAACGGGATCGTCAGCAGGAAGGCGAAGAGGATCTGCACGCCCGCCTGGACGATGCGCAGCTCCTGGAGCTGCTCGTTGAAGTTGCGGTCGAGTCGCTGCGCCTCGGTCTCGTCCCGCGAGTAGGGCTGTGGGTCGCTCATGCCAGAGGTGTACCCGGTCCGCCCGTGCCGTGCCCTCGGGTGGCCGGGACGACGGAGGGCCCGGCACCCATCGGGGTGCCGGGCCCTGCATCACGTCGCCCGCCGTCGCCGACACGCGGCTGCGGACCGGCGCGTCAGTCGGCGCTGACGCGCGCCCGGAGGGCGTCGAGCTCGGTACGCAGCTCGGTCGGCAGCTGCTCGCCGAACTTGTCGAACCACTCCTCGATGAGCGGGAGCTCGGCCTCCCAGTCCGACGCGTTGACGGCGAGGGCCTTGGCGACCTGCTCCGGCGTCAGGTCGAGACCGTCGACGTCGAGGGACTCGGGCGTCGGGACGAGCCCGATCGGGGTCTCGACCGCCTCGGCGTCGCCGTCGAGGCGCTCGACGACCCACTTGAGGACGCGGCTGTTCTCCCCGAAGCCGGGCCAGAGGAACGAGCCGTCCTCCTCGTCGCGGCGGAACCAGTTGACGCCGAAGATGCGCGGCAGCTTGGACGCGTCGGCGCTCTTGCCGATCTCGAGCCAGTGGTTCATGTAGTCGCCGGCGTGGTAGCCGATGAAGGGCAGCATCGCCATCGGGTCGCGGCGCACGACGCCGACGGCACCGGTGGCGGCGGCCGTCGTCTCGGAGGACAGGGTCGCGCCGATGAACGTGCCGTGGGTCCAGTCGCGCGACTCGTAGACGAGCGGCACAGTCGTCTTGCGTCGGCCGCCGAAGAGGATCGCGTCGATCGGAACGCCGTTCGGGTTGTCGTACTCCGGCGCGATCATCGGGCACTGCTTGGCCGGCGTGCAGAAGCGGCTGTTCGGGTGGGCGGCCTTGGTGCCGGCCTCGCCGTCGGCCGGCGTCCAGTCGTTGCCGTGCCAGTCGGTCAGGTGGGCAGGCGGCTCGTCGGTCATGCCCTCCCACCAGACGTCACCGTCGTCGGTCAGGGCGACGTTGGTGAAGACCGAGTTGCCCTTCTCGATGGTGGCCATGGCGTTGGGGTTCGTCGAGGCGCCGGTGCCGGGGGCGACTCCGAACAGGCCGAACTCCGGGTTGACGGCGTAGAGCCGGCCGTCCTCGCCGAACCGCATCCAGGCGATGTCGTCGCCGACCATCTCGGCCTTCCAGCCGGGGATCGTCGGGGTGATCATCGCGAGGTTCGTCTTGCCGCACGCGGACGGGAACGCGGCGGCGACGTAGTGGACGGACCCCTTCGGCGAGGTGAGCTTGAGGATGAGCATGTGCTCGGCCATCCAGCCCTCGTCGCGGGCGATGGCGCTCGCGATGCGCAGGCTGTAGCACTTCTTGCCGAGGAGGGCGTTGCCGCCGTAGCCGGAGCCGTAGCTCCAGATGGCGCGCTCCTCCGGGAAGTGGACGATGTACTTCGTCTCGGAGCAGGGCCACGGCACGTCCGCCTCGCCGTCGGCGAGCGGGGCACCCACCGAGTGCAGGGCCGGGACGTAGGAGGCGTCGGTCTGCTCGATCTTGCGCAGCACCTCGTCGCCGCAGCGGGCCATGACGAGCATCGAGACGACGACGTAGGCGGAGTCGGTGATCTCGACCCCGAACATCGGCACCTTCGCGTCGAGGTGACCCATGACGAACGGGATGACGTACATGGTGCGGCCCTGCATCGACCCGCGGTACAGCTCGGTCATCCGAGCCTTCATCTCGTCCGGCGCCATCCAGTTGTTGGTCGGACCGGCGTCCTTCTCCTCGACCGAGCAGATGTAGGTGCGGTCCTCGACGCGGGCGACGTCGGAGGGGTCGCTCTTGCAGTAGAACGAGTTCGGCTTCTTGTCCTCCGCGAGGCGCACGAAGGTGCCGGCCTCGACGAGCTGGTCGGTCAGCTCGGCCCACTCCTCGGGGGTGCCGGTGATCCAGCGGATGTCGCGCGGCTGCGTCAGCGCGGCGACCTCGTCGACCCACGCGGCCAGGCCGGCGTGCGTCGTGTGCGTAGTCGGTTTCTCTTGGGTCGTGGTCACTTGCGGGCCATCCCTTCGCGCGGTGCACTCCGGCACCACGTCGTGCCGGTTCCTGCTGCTCACCGTGCGGGCCCCGGTCGGGCGCGGGTGGCGCCTCGCCAGGTGTCCACATAGTGAGCAGATGACGTGATGAACTCACGGTACGCCCGGCCACCAAGGCCGGTGACCGCTCGTGCGCCCCGTCCCGGTGACACGGCTCACACCCGATGCCGGCTGCAAGGAGCCCGACGCGGACGTGTCGGTTTCTTGCAGGATTTGCACGGCGATGGCGCGAAGGACAACGGTGCGCTCCATGCAGCGCCCGGCGACCCGTCGAGCCTCAGGGCGGCCACCGGACCGGCCGGAAGCGCGGCTCGGCGTGGGTCTGGCGAGGGACGATTTCGTGGTTCCGGACCCGAGGCGCTAAGGTAACTCTTCGTCCCGCCCGGAAGGGCTGGAGACAGTTGCACCCGTAGCTCAACGGATAGAGCATCTGACTACGGATCAGAAGGTTTGGGGTTCGAATCCCTACGGGTGCGCTCTGTGTTGAGACAGAGGACAAGGCCCTGACCAGCGGAGACGCAGGTCAGGGCCTTTCTCGTCCAGCCGGCGCCGCGGGAGCGCGTCCGCCTTGTCGACCTGGGCGTCGTGGCGCTCGATGAGCTTCGGCAGCAGTCGGGATGGCGTGTCCAGTCAGAGGGGCAGGCCGGCTCCGCGGTGAAGACGTTAGTCGCCCGCGTGCCCGTCGGGACCGGCGGCCCGTCGCTCGCGATCCTGCTCGGCGCGATGAGCCTTGAGGGTCTCGACCGCGCACGCCGGCCGGGGGAGGCGGTGAACGGCCCTACGTATCGCGAAGCGGGGACACGACGTCGAGGGTTCCGGACTCGATCACGTCCGCGGCGACATCGCGGAGCTTGCGGTTCGTGTTCTGGCTCGCGATCCGGAGCAGGTCGAACGCCTGCTTGTCCGTGACCTTGTGTGTCGCCATGAGAATCCCGATCGCCATGCCGATCCTCCGGTTCGAGGCGAGGGCGTGCTCGAGCTGTTCAGCGTGGGTTCGGTGGGCGACCGCGGAGGCGGCGATCGCGCCGTGAGTGGCCAGGAGCAGCCCGACGGCGGCTGCGGTGTCGTCGAACGCGTCGATCCGGTCGGAATAGAGGTTGAGCCCTCCGATGAGTCCGGCACCCATGTCCATCCGGTACGACACCATGCTGCGCAGGCCCAGGGCCGCGACTCGGCGGCCGTACTCCGGCCAACGCTGGTCGGTCGTCAGGTCGCGGGGACGGTAGGTGGTCTGCTCGAGGATCGCGTCGATGCAGGGCCCGGTGCCCAGCTCGTACTGGATGTTGTCGGCCTGCCGCGCCAGGTCGCTGCTCGCGGCCACCGTCTGGAACGTCACGCGGTTCATCCGGGTGATGCTGGAGGCCGTCGTTCCGGGGACGCGGTGAAGGGCGACATCGACGATCGCCTGGAACGCCGACCCGACGGTCGCTTCCTCGACCCGCCCGCCGAGCTCGGTAAACGCATCAGCGATGACCCCGAGTTGATCGCTGACCCGGGTGGCTGGGGAAGCGTCTGCCATGGCCGGCCGATCTGTGTTCGGTTGAGCACGAGTCCTGCGGGGATGGCTCAAGTATGCGGCCCTCACTCGCGAAAAGCGTCGTAGCCGCCCGAGTGGACATGACCCACCTGCGTGGCTGGGCGCTGCCAACGGCCTTGCTGACCGGTACTCGGATCGCATTGTTCGCATGACGCGAATCGGACTGGCTGCGCATGGGCGCCGTGCTCGCATGGGGCGGTACCGACGCTGGACGGGCCGAAGGGCACTCCGGAGCAGAGGGTCTGGGGTTCGAATCGCTACGGGTGCGCTCTGTGTTGGCACAGAGGGCGAAGGCCCCGTCCGGATGCGATCGGGGCCCTCGTCGTGTGTCAGCCCCTGCAGGGGCGCGTCGGCCCGGCCCGGCCCCTCCCATGCAACGTGGACGTGCAGGACGGCGCCGCCGTGGGTCGTGGCGCTCACTCCGCCGGCTGGCCGGGCTCGTACCAGGGGTCGGTCACCTCGCGCAGCATCGTCAGGGCCTCGCGCAGCTGACGCATCCGGCGTGGTCCGAGGTGCTGCTCCCACTCGCGTTCGAGCCGCTCCTCCTCCGCGCGGGCCACGGGGATCGCCCGCCGTCCCTTGGCGGTCAGCCGAACGAGCCGGGCGCGTCCGTCGTCGGGGTCGGGGACACGTTCGACGTAGCCGGCGCGCTCGAGCCGGTCGACGAGCGCGGTGGCCGTCTGCTTGGCCACGCCCGCGCGCTCGGCGAGCACCGAGATGCGGGTGCCGTCGGGGTCGATGCCCGCCGTGATGCGGCCCTGGGCGAGCGTGACGTCGTCGAAGCCCGCCGCGCACACGGCCTCGTGGATCCGCGCCTCGGCGTGGCGCGCGGCGATGAGCATGAGCAGGGACGAGGGCAGCTCGCGGGTCATGACACCTCTTGTGATAGTCCTATGTACGAACTACATTGGTTCTATGTTCGTACTAGTTGAGCCAGTCTAGCGAGCCCTGCCGTGTCCCGCCCGGCCGTGACCGTCGACTTCTGGTTCGACCCCGTCTGCCCGTACTCGTGGATCGGTTCCCGGTGGCTGCTCGAGGTCGAGCGGTACCGTCCCGTCCGGCTGCGCTGGCACGTCATGAGCCTCTACCTGCTCAACGCCGACCGCACGGACGACCCCTCGTACGTCGACCACCTGCGCCGGTCGACCGGGGTGGCGCGCGTCGCCACGGCCGTCGAGGTGCGCCACGGCGGCGAGGCGCTCGGAGCGTTCTACACCGCGTACGGGGCCCGGGTCTTCGACCACTGGCGCTACCCGGACCCGGAGGAGTGCCGCGCTGCGGCAGGTGCGGCCCTCGAGTCCCTCGGGCTGCCCGGGCGTCTCGGCGCGGCGTTCTCGTCCGAGGCGTACGACGCTGACCTGCGCCGCAGCCACGACGACGCCGTCCGACGCGTCGGCGACGAGGCCGGCACGCCGGTGCTCGCGCTCGACGGCGCCGCCGCCTACGGCCCCGTCCTCGGCGCGATCCCGCGCGGACGGGACGCCGTCCGCGTCTTCGAGGGGGCACGCCTGCTCGCCGGCCACGGCGAGTTCTACGAGCTGAAGCGGACGCGTGAGCGCCCGCCCGTCTTCACCTGAGCCAGCCGGTTCCGCGACCACGCGCGACCGCGAGAGAATCCGTGACAGAAGGGGATCGACATGAGACCTGTGAACGAGACGCCGGACCTGGACCTCATCTGGTCGGAGATCGACGAACAGCGCCGCCGCACGGTGGCGATGCTCGAGAGCCTCACCCCCCGCCAGTGGGACCACCCCTCGCTCTGCGACGGGTGGACGGTGCGGCACGTGGCGGCCCACCTCACCCTGCAGCGTCAGCACGTCGGGGACGTCCTGCGTGTGCTCGTCGAGCACCCGCGCCTGCTGCGCAGCATCGGCCTGAACCGCATGATCCACGACTCGGCCGTGCTCCAGGCGGCGCTGCCCACCGACGAGATCATCGCGCGGATCCGGGCGGGCATCGGGTCACGCCGCCACAACTCCTTCGTGACCCCCCGCGAGACCCTCACCGACAGCCTCGTGCACGCACAGGACATCGCGGTCCCGCTCGGCATCGGGCTCGAGACGCGCCCGGTCGCCGCGGTCATCGCCGCCGACCGGATCTGGGCGACCCGGGACACGTGGCTGGGGACGGTGAACCGGCGGCTGCCCATCGACGGCTACCGACTCGTGGCGACGGACGCGGACTGGTCGGTCGGGGCCGGCCCGGAGGTCACCGGCCCGATCATGGCCCTCCTGCTGCTCCTGACCGGTCGTCCGGTCGCGCTCGCCGACCTGGACGGGGACGGGGCAGCCCAGCTGAAGATGCAGACGCAGCCGGCCTGACACCGGTCCGGGGTCGCGTCGGCGACGAGGCCGTCCCTTGCGTCGGCCCCGACGCGGAGGTTGGGTGAGGGTGAACCGTCCCGACGTCCGGAGGCCACCGATGACCGCTGTGCAGCCAGACTCCTCCACCGAGCTCGACCCGACGCTGTCGCACACCCGGGGTGAGACCGAGCCGCCGCTCATCGAGCAGACGATCGGCGACAACCTCGACGCCACCGTCGCGCGGTTCCCCGATCGCGAGGCGCTCGTCGACGTCGCGCAGGGACGGCGGTGGACCTACGCCGAGCTGCAGCGCGACGTCGACCGTCTCGCGCGGGCCCTCCTCGCCGTCGGGGTCCGCACCGGCGACCGCGTCGGCATCTGGGCCCCGAACTGCTCCGAGTGGACGCTCGTCCAGTACGCCGCGGCGAAGACGGGCGCGATCCTCGTCAACATCAACCCGTCCTACCGGGCGCACGAGCTGCAGTACGTGCTGGGCCAGTCCGGCGTCTCGACCCTCATTGCCGCCGAGAGGTTCAGGACGAGCGACTACCGCGGGATGGTCGAGGAGGTCCGCGACGAGCTGCCGGGACTCGAGCGGGTCGTCTACATCGGCACGCCGGACTGGGACGACCTCCTCTCACGTGCCGACGAGGTGCCCGCCGACGAGCTGGCCCGCGTGCAGGCCGGGCTGTCGAACACCGACGCCATCAACATCCAGTACACGTCAGGTACGACCGGGTTCCCCAAGGGTGCGACCCTGAGCCACCGCAACATCCTCAACAACGGCTACTTCGTCGGCGAGCTCTGCGGCTACACCGAGGCGGATCGGGTCTGCATCCCCGTGCCCTTCTACCACTGCTTCGGGATGGTCATGGGCAACCTGGCGTGCACGTCGCACGGCTCGTGCACCGTGATACCGGCGCCCGGCTTCGACCCCGCCGCGACGCTGGCCGCGGTCCAGCAGGAACGGTGCACGAGCCTCTACGGCGTGCCGACGATGTTCATCGCGGAGTGGAACCTGCCGGACTTCTCCTCCTACGACCTGTCCACGGTCCGCACGGGGATCATGGCCGGCTCCCCGTGCCCGGTCGAGCTGATGAAGAAGCTCATCGCCGCCGGCATCGAGGAGATGACGATCTGCTACGGCATGACCGAGACCTCCCCGGTGTCGACGCAGAACCGCACCGACGACACCGTCGAGCAGAAGGTCGGCACGGTCGGACGCGTCGCTCCGCACCTCGAGATCAAGATCGCCGACCCCGCCACCGGTGAGACGCTGCCGCGAGGGCAGGCGGGCGAGTTCATGACGAAGGGCTACTCCGTCATGCTCGGCTACTGGGGCGAGCCGGACAAGACGGCCGAGGCGGTCGTGGACGGCTGGATGCACACCGGCGACATCGGGGTCATGCACGACGACGGGTACGTCGAGATCACCGGCCGGATCAAGGACATGGTCATCCGCGGCGGCGAGAACGTCTACCCGAGGGAGGTCGAGGAGTTCCTCTACACCCACCCGGACATCCTCGACGCCCAGGTCATCGGCGTCCCGGACGAGAGGTACGGGGAGGAGCTCTGCGCCTGGATCCGGATGAAGGACGGCGCGACGCCCATCACGGCGGAGTCCCTGCGCGAGTTCTGCACCGGCCGGCTCGCGCACTACAAGATCCCGCGGTACGTCGAGATCGTGGACGAGTTCCCGATGACGGTGACGGGGAAGGTGCGCAAGGTGGAGATGCGCGAGGCGACGGCCAGGCGGCTCGGCCTCGGCCAGGGCCGCCCGTAGGCGTCGGAACGGGCACGCTCGGCAGAGGTCGTCGTGGCAGCCACGCGAACCGGCTTGGGGCGCAGTAGGTTGCCCGGTGGAGCGGTCGTCCTGGACCCGTGACCCGAGAGGGATGGAATGTCCGACACCAGCACAACGATCCTGTGGGTGGTCGTCGCCGTCGTCGTCATCGCGCTGATCGTCTGGTTCTTCGTCTCGGCCAGCCGGCGCAAGGACCTCGAGGCGCGGCGCGCGGAGGCCGACCGGCTGCGGGCCAGCCTCGATGCCCGGCTGACCGAGGTGCAGCAGGCGCAGGACCGCGCGTCGGTGACGGGTGCGATGGCCGCCGAGGCGCAGACCGAGGCCGACGCCCGGGCCCGTGAGGCGCGACGGCTGGAGGAGCAGGCCGCCGCGGCGGCCGCGGCCGCGGAGCGGGCGCAGGCGCAGCACGACGCGCTCGCCCGCGAGGCGGACCGCATCGACCCCGACGTCGCCACCGAGGACGAGGGCGACGACGAGGGCGGCTCCCTCCGAACATCCTCGGGAGCGGCCGTGGGCTCCGCGGCCTTCACCGAGGAGGAGGACGAGGACGACGACCTGGCCGACGCCGAGAACCCCTTCGCCCCGGCCGCCGACCGCCTTGGGGCACAGACGGGTTCGGACGACGACGCGATGGTCGACCCGGATGGGGGGAGGGGCTGGACCACGCCGCCGGACGCGACGACCGAGGACGTGGAACGTGCCGCCGCGTCCGAGGGCGAGGGAATGGGTACTGAGCAGGTGCCGTCCTGGCGCGACGACGCCGAGCCGCAGAGCCGCTCGGAGTCGGCAGCCGCGAGGGCGACCGACGAGGACGTCTGGGGCTCGAGCAGCGGGGCCGAGGGCGTCGCGTCCGACGGCGCCGGGCAGCCCGGTGCCACCGCCGACCGCAACGGAGCCGACGACATGAGCGACACGACCCAGCAGCCCGCGGCGTCCGCCGACGACGCCGACCAGGCCCGGACCGCCAGCACCGGGCGCACCGACGACGCATCCGGCGACCCCACCGCGGGCGCCGAGGAGGGCGCGGCCGCGCTCTCGGGTGGGGCGGCGAGCGCCACGGCCGCGGCCTCCGGTGAGCCGGTCGCGACCGGCGACGAGGAGTCCGAGCCGCGCCGGACGCCCACGGAGGCTGCCGAGGCGGCCGAGGACGCCACTGCGGCCCCGGCGACCGGCACCGCGGGGTCGACGGCCCCGGCCGCGGGTGGCTCGTGGCAGCCGCCGGACGCCGACGAGGCCGACGAGGTCCACGTGCCCGCCCTCGAGGACCGTGAGGAGCACCTCACCGAGGGAGGGACCCCCAGCGACGACCCCGGCGACCACCGCGGCCAGCCGTGGGCGACGACGACCGGTCAGCGTCCGCTCGATGCCGAGGACCCGGCTCAGCCGGACGCCAGCGACGCCGCCCTGGGCGAGCGCGACGACCCGACCAAGGCGCCCGAGGGCGAGGAGAGCGCCGCCGAGGCCGCTCCGGCCTCCGCGGACGAGGCGGCCGAGGCCGCCGCGGACTCCTCGGACTCCGGGTCGTCCGAGGCCTCCGCGGGGGCTGCCGAAGACGCCTCGGGGCGCTCGAGCGGTCGCCGGGTGTCGGAGTACGAGGAGGTCGTCGACGGCGGTTACGGCATGGGGTCCGCCGCGCCGATCGCCGACGGTGCCCAGCCGCTCGGCCATGCCGTCAAGGGTGTCCGGGACGGCAACAAGTTCCTCTCGCCCGGTGACGAGGGCTACGAGGACGCCGAGCCCGACGTGTGGTTCTACGACGAGGACGCCGCGCGTCGCTCGGGGTTCACCCGCCGCGGCGAGTAGCCCGTCGCGACCCCCAGGACGGGGCCGGGCAGCCCGACGGCGCCCGGCCCCGTCCCACGCCTCCGGGCCCGCCGCGGGCGCGGTGAGGTGGCCCAGCCGCCGGCAAAACCCGGGAGAGGGCACCGCGCGGCCACACCTAGACTGGCCCGCATGGTCTCCCCGCTCGTCGCGCTCACGCCGAAGGTCCAGTCCGCGATCGCCACCGCGCTCGGTGACGACTTCCGCGAGGTGGACCCGGTGCTGCGTCCGTCGCAGTTCGCCGACGTGCAGGTCAACGCGGCGCTCGCCCTCGCCAAGAGGGTCGGCGCCCCGCCGCGGGAGGTCGCCGCGAAGATCGTCGACGCGCTCGACGTCGACGGCGTGTGCGAGAAGGTCGAGGTCAGCGGACCCGGCTTCGTCAACCTGACGTTCAGCAGCGCGTGGCTCGCCTCGCTCCTCGCCGACGTCGACGCCGACGATCGGCTGGGCGTGCCGCTCGAGGCCCCCGAGAACATCCCGATCGACTACTCCGCGCCGAACGTCGCCAAGGAGATGCACGTCGGGCACCTGCGTACGACCATCGTCGGCGACTCCCTGGCCCGGACGCTCGAGCACCTGGGTCACCACGTCATCCGACAGAACCACATCGGTGACTGGGGCACGCCGTTCGGCATGCTCATCGAGCACCTGCTCGAGGTGGGGGAGGGCTCGCCCGAGGCCGAGCTGCTCGTCAGCGACCCGAACGCGTTCTACCAGGCGGCGCGGACCAAGTTCGACACGGCCGAGAAGGCCGAGCCGCGCGGTAGCGCAGGCGACTTCGACGTGCGGTCACGGGCCCGGGTCGTCAAGCTGCAGGCCGGTGACCTCGAGACGCTCGAGCACTGGCACGAGCTCGTCGGCATGTCGAAGGTGTACTTCAACAAGGTGTACTCGACGCTCGGCGTCACCCTCACCGACGACGACCTCGCGGGCGAGTCCACGTACAACGACGAGCTCAAGGCGATCTGCGACGAGCTCGAGTCCAAGAGCCTGGCGACGGTGTCCGACGGCGCCCTCTGCGTCTTCCTCGAGGGCTACACCGGCCGTGAGGGCAAGCCGGTGCCGCTCATCATCCGCAAGTCCGACGGCGGCTACAACTACGGCACCACGGACCTCGCGACCATCCGGTACCGGGTGTCCAAGCTCGGCGCGCACCGGGTCCTCTACGTCATCGGGGCCCCGCAGTCCCTGCACCTCAACATGGTGTGGGACACCGCACGCAAGGCGGGATGGCTGCCCGAGGACGTGACGCCCGTCCACGTGCAGATCGGCAACGTCCTCGGCGAGGACCGCAAGATCCTGCGGACGCGCTCGGGCGCGTCGCTGCGGCTCATGGCCCTGCTCGACGAGGCCGTCGACAAGGCGCGGGCGCTCATCGACGCCAACCGGCCCGACCTCGACGAGGCGGCGCGGGCGACGATCGCCCGGCAGGTCGGCATCGGCGCGGTCAAGTACGCCGACCTGTCGGTCGCGCACGACAGCGAGTACGTCTTCGACCTCGACCGGATGGTCTCCCTCACCGGCAACACGGGCCCCTACCTGCAGTACGTCGTGGCCCGGATCCGCTCCATCTTCCGGCAGGTCGGCACCGACCCGGCGACCCAGCACGGGGGGATCGTCCTCGGCGAGCCGCAGGAGCGTGCCCTCGCCCTGCACCTGCTCGGCTTCGCCGACGTCGTGACCGAGGTCGGTGCGGTGTACGAGCCGCACCGGCTCTGCGGCTATCTCTTCGAGCTGGCGCAGGCGTTCTCGGCGTTCTACGAGAACTGCCCCGTGCTCAAGGCCGAGCTCGACGAGGTGCGCGAGTCGCGGCTGACCCTGTGCGCGCTCGTGTTCCGCGTCATGACGACGGGTCTGGGTCTGCTCGGCCTGGAGGCACCCGAGCAGATGTGACCCGCGGGGCGCGGGGCCGGCCGTGCAGGTGTCAGCACCTCGTCACATCTTCTCCGTTGCGGTCCGAGGCTGTGGCGGAGGACAGTCTCCTCATGAGCGACTGGGACTTCAGCGGCCTCAAGGCGACCTACGTCAACTGCACCCTCAAGAGGAGTCCCGAACAGAGCCACACCCAGGGACTCGTCGACGCGAGCGCGGCGATCATGCGTGAGCACGGCGTCGACGTGGACGTCATCCGGTTCGTCGACCACGACGTCGCCACCGGCGTCTACCCCGACATGCGCGAGCACGGCTGGTCGGTTGATGCGTGGCCCGAGCTGTACCCGGGCATCCTCGACAGCCAGATCCTCGTCGTGGCGGGCCCGATCTGGCTCGGTGACAACGCGAGCGTCACCAAGCGCTTCATCGAACGCATCTACTCGCTGTCGGGGATGCTCAACGACCGCGGCCAGTACCTGTTCTACGGGCGCGTCGCCGGCTGCCTCATCACGGGCAACGAGGACGGCATCAAGCACTGCGCGCAGAACATCCTCTACTCCCTCCAGCACGTGGGCTACACGATCCCGCCCAACGCGGACGCCGGATGGATCGGCGAGGCGGGTCCCGGCCCCAGCTACCTCGACCCGGGCAGCGGCGGCCCCGAGAACGACTTCACCAACCGCAACACGACCTTCATGACGTGGAACCTCATGCACCTGGCCGCCATGCTCCGCGCGGCCGGGGGCGTGCCGGCGTACGGCAACCAGCGCTCGGAGTGGAACGCCGGGGAGCACTTCGGCTGGCACAACCCCGAGTACCGCTGACCTCCGCTGCCGCCCCTGCCCGGCCCTACCGGCCCTGACCTGTCCCGCCCCTGTCTCTTATACACATCTGCCGCTGCCGACGACGGAG
>NZ_JBNDHY010000034.1:0-34773 GCF_056755315.1 Monashia sp. HAY1-2A | reverse complement strand
TCCGTCGTCGGCAGCGTCAGATGTGTATAAGAGACAGGTGCTGAGGAGTCGATGGTTCGGCGATTCCTTGAACAAACCTTTACCTCGATGTCGTGCTCAGGAGCACGGGACATACCGGGGGGATCAGGACAGGACGGTCATCCGGTGGGCGGCTCGGGTCAGGGCGACGTAGAGCACCCGGACACCACCGGGCGACTCGGCGACGATCTCGTCCGGGTCCACGACGACGGTGGCGTCGTACTCGAGACCCTTGGTCGACATCGGGTCGACGACCTGGACCCGGCCCTCACCGGCCCCGTCGACGGACGCGAGCGCCGGCGCGTGCCGGGCCGGCGTCACGACGGCGATGGCGCCCTCGACCTCGCCGAGCAGCGCGTCGACCGCCGAGCGCACCGCTGACAGGGACTCGGCCCCGTCGGCGCCGAGGGGCAGCTCGAGCGGCTGGACGCCGGTCTCGCGGACCGCCTGCGGGATGTCGGCGTCGGGCACCTCGCGGCGCACGACGTCGGCGGCGAAGTCGAAGATCTCGCGGGCGTTGCGGTAGTTGGTGTCCATGTGGAAGCGCTGGCGGGGCTGCGTGCCGAAGGCCTCCTCACGTGCCGACGCCGCCTCGGCCGCATCCGGCCAGGAGGCCTGCGCGGCGTCGCCGACGACGGTCCACGACGCGTGCCGCCCGCGGCGTCCGATCATCCGCCACTGCATCGGCGAGAGGTCCTGCGCCTCGTCGACGAGGACGTGGGCGTACTCCTCGGGCTTGCCGATGCGCCCGGCGAGGAGCCGGTCGGTGGGGTCGCCGCCGACGGCCTCGGCCCGCCGCTCGTCGCGGGCCGACACCGGCTGCACCTCGGTGACGCCGTACTGGCTGAGGTCGTCGAGCTCCTCGATCTCGTAGAACCCGCGTTCCTCCTGGGGCGCGTCCTGCACGGGGCCGAGGCGCGCCGCGACGTCGTCGACGAGCGCGACGTCCGCCACCGACCAGGTGCCGGTCTCGACCGCGGTCCGGAACGAGGTGGCGAGCATCGCGGCCTCGTCGTCGTGCAGCGTGCCGCGCGCGTGGCGGCGCACGAGCGCCTCGTCGGCGAGCCAGAGCAGCACCTGGCGCGGGTCGACCTGCGGCCACCAGGCCTGCATGAACGCCTCGACGTCGAGGTGGTCCTCCCACTTGTCCATGAACTCGGCCTTGGCGTCGCGGTCGCCGCTGATGCCGAGCGAGCTCCACGCGGCCTCACCGAGCGAGGCCTGTGCCGCCGCGGTGGCCGCGTTGCGCTGGTGCTGGCGCAGCACCTGCGAGCGCACGCGGTCGAGATCGCGCGCCTCGAGCCGCACGGCCCGGCCGGCGACGACGGCACGGAACTCGGTCGGGGCCTCGGGGACGCGTCCGCGGGCCGCCGCGCCGAGCAGCGTGCGGATGCGCACCGACCCCTTGAGCCGGGCGACCGCGGGCGGGTCGAGCCGCTCAGTGCTGACGACGTCGAGGACGTCGCCGAGCGCACGCAGCGTCACGCTCTCCTCGCCGAGGGAGGGCAGGACCCGCTCGATGTAGGCGGTGTAGGCACCCGACGGGCCGACGACGAGGATCCCGCCGGACTCGAACCGGCGCCGGTCGGAGTAGAGCAGGTAGGCGGCCCGGTGCAGGGCGACGACGGTCTTGCCGGTGCCGGGTCCGCCGGTGATCTCGGTGACGCCGCGGGCGCTGGCCCGGATGGCCTCGTCCTGGTGCGCCTGGATCGTCGCGACGATGTCGCGCATCCGCGCGCCGCGGGTGCGGGTCAGGGCGGCCATGAGGGCGCCGTCGCCGACGATGACGAGGTCGTCGGGCGCCTCGGGCACCATGAGGTCGTCCTCGACGCCGATGACGGTCGTGCCGCGGCTGCGCAGGACGCGTCGGCGCAGGACGCCCATCGGCTGGGTGGGCGTCGCGCGGTAGAACGCCGACGCCGCCGGGGCGCGCCAGTCGATGACGAGCGGCTCGTAGTCGTCGTCGCGGACGCCGAGGCGGCCGATGTAGCGCACCTCGCGGTCCGCCGCTGCCGACGAGGCTGCCGAGGACGCCGCTGTCGAGGGCGCCGAGCCGTTGCCGTTCGCGCCGGCGTGGCCGGCCGCCTCGGCGCGCAGCATGGCGTGGTCGATGTCGAGGCGGCCGAAGACGAGGCCCTCGTACTGGGTGTCGAGGGCGGTGCGGCGTCGGGCCGCGTGGAACATCAGGGCGTCGCGTTCGAACAGCCCCGCCGCCTCCTCGTACGCGACCTCCGCCGACTTCGTGATGCGGCCGCGGGACAGGCCCTCGGCCTGCACCGACTCGGCCCGGATGCCGGCCTTGACGAGCTCCTCGTGGACCCGGTCGACGTGCGCCTGCTCGACGGCGATCTCGCGGGCCACCTCGTCGGGGACCGCGGCCGATGCGCGCTGGGGAGATGCGTTCGAAGTGCTCACTGACATCCATGGACTCGAGGGGCGCCCTGAGCGGCGCGGGAACCATCAAGTCTAGTGTCAGGACATGCCCGAGACGGACTCCATCCCACCCACCGGCGTGCCGCTCGTCGGTCGCGTCGTGCGCCTCGACGTGATGCGCCCGCAGGACGCCGACGGTCTGTTCGCCGTCTACACGGACCCCCGCTGCTGCGAGCAGGGCTTCCTCATGATGCGCCGGCACGAGTCGCCGGCCGAGACCGAGGCGCTCGTGGCCGCCTCGATCGCGGCACGCGAGCAGGGGCGGACCGCCTACACGGTGCGGCTGGTCGAGGACTCGCCCCTCGGTGCGGCGGGCACGGTCGTCGGCACGAGCTCACTCGGCGACGTCGACCTCACCCGGCAGCACGTGCACCTCGGCTGGACGATGTACGGCTCGCCGTGGTGGGGCACCGCGGTCAACCCGGAGTGCAAGTTCCTCCTCCTCGCCCACGCCTTCGAGACGTGCGGGTTCGGACGCGTCCGCATCCAGACCGACGTGCTCAACGCCCGGTCGCGCGCCGCGATCCTCAAGCTGGGAGCGGTGTTCGAGGGGGTGACGCGCCGGGACGTGCGCCGCGCCGACGGCTCGTGGCGCGACACCGCGGTGTACTCGATCCTCGTCGACGAGTGGCCGGAGGTGCGGCACCGCCTCCTCGAGCGCCTCGGCACCCTGACCGCCACGGCCTGATCGGCAGGCCTGACCGGCAGGCCTGACCGGCACGGCCTGACCCTCACGCCGCGGCGGCCTCAGCGGTGGGCGTCGGCGGCGGCCTCGACGCGGGCGAGGTAGTCGCGCCACCAGGCCGGGTCCTCCAGGGGCAGGTTCTCGCGGCCCTGGAAGCGTCCGGCCGCACCGTCGAGCTGCTCGCGCAGGATGTCGGCATGGCCGGCGTGGCGGGCCGTCTCGGCGATGAGGTGGCCCAGGACGAGCCGCACGTCCACATCGGCCCGCTCCTGCGGCCACCACGGCACCCGGCCCCGGTGGTCGAGGCCGAGCGCGACGGTCCCGGCACCGAGCTCCCAGGCCGCCCGGTACAGCGCGACGACGTCCTCGCGCGACTCGTCGGCGAAGGCGTACATGTCGTCGTTGGGCAACGCGTCGTCGTCCCACGCGGGCAGCGGCACGGTCACCTCGCGTTCGAAGGTCGGGCCCCAGTAGCCGTGCTCGACGTACGCGAGGTGCTTGACCAGACCCAGCAGGTTGGTGCCGGTCGGGGTCAGGGGGCGGCGGGCGTCGTGCTCGGACACGCCCTCCAGCTTCCACAGCACGGCGTCGCGGTGGGACTGGAGCGTCGAGACGAGCCAGGCCTCGTGGTCCGGGCCGGGGGCGTCGGGAGCGTCGGTGTTCGCCATCGGGACAGCCTCGCAGCAGCACCCGGACGAGCCAATAGGCTGGGCGCCGTGAAGGTCCTCGTCCTCGGTTCCGGTGCCCGCGAGCACGCCCTCGTCAAGGCCGTCGCCGCCGACCCGGAGGTCGAGGCCGTCATCGCGGCGCCCGGCAACCCGGGCATCGACGCCACGGCCCTCTGCGTCCCCGTCGACGTGCTCGACGGCGACGCCGTCGCGGCGCTCGCGCGCGAGCACGAGGTCGACCTCGTCGTCGTCGGGCCCGAGGCGCCGCTCGTCGCCGGCGTCGCCGACGCCTGCCGCGCCGCGGGCGTGGCCGTCTTCGGGCCGTCGGCGCAGGCCGCCCGGCTCGAGGGCAGCAAGTCGTTCGCCAAGGAGGTCATGGCGGCGGCAGAGGTGCCCACCGCGCTGGCCCACGTGTGCGAGACCGTCGAGGAGGTCGAGGCCGCCCTCGACGCGCTGGGCGCCCCGTACGTCGTCAAGGACGACGGCCTCGCCGCCGGCAAGGGCGTCGTCGTCACCCAGTCGCGCGAGACCGCGGTCGAGCACGCCCGGGCATGCCTGGCCAAGGACGGCGGACGCGTCGTCGTCGAGGAGTTCCTCGACGGCCCGGAGGTCTCCGTCTTCTGCGTCAGCGACGGCTCCACGGTTGTCGCGCTCTCACCCGCGCAGGACTTCAAACGGGTCGCCGACGACGACGCCGGCCCCAACACCGGTGGCATGGGGGCGTACTCGCCGCTCGACTGGGCACCCGAGGGCCTCGCCGACGACGTCGTCGCCCGCGTCGCCCAGCCGACCGTCGACGAGATGCGCCGGCGTGGCACCCCGTTCGTCGGCATCCTCTACGTCGGGCTCGCCCTGACCTCGCGGGGGCCGAAGGTCGTCGAGTTCAACGCACGGCTCGGCGACCCCGACGGCCAGGCGTCGCTCGCCCGCCTCGAGACGCCGTTCGCCCAGCTGCTCTTCGCGGCGGCGACCGGGACGCTGGCCGAGTTCGGCCGGCTGCGCTGGTCCGAGGACCGCGCGGTGGTCGTCGTCATCGCCTCGCACGGCTACCCCGCCTCGCCCCGCACCGGCGACCCGATCACCGGGCTCGACGCCGCCGCCGAGGTGCCCGGCGTCGTCGTCCTGCACGCCGGTACCGCGCTCGACGCGTCGGGCCAGCTGGTGTCCGCGGGCGGACGCGTCCTCGACGTCGTCGCCGTCGGCCCGACGCTTGCGAAGGCGCGGCAGGCCGCGTACGACGCCGTCGCCGTCATCGAGCTGCCCGGCTCGCACCACCGCACCGACATCGCCCTGCGCGCCGAGCGCGGCGACATCACCGTGGCGGCGGCCCGATGAGCACCCGGGTCGAGCTCGACGGGTACCGGCACGTCTACTCCGGCAAGGTCCGCGACCTCTACGTGCCGCTGGCCGCGGACGGCACCGAGGTCCCGGACCAGCTGCTCCTCGTCGCGTCCAACCGCCTCTCGGCCTACGACTGGATGATGTCGCCCGAGATCCCCGACAAGGGCGCGGTGCTGACGCGTCTGTCGCTGTGGTGGTTCGACCAGCTCGCCGACCTCGTGCCCAACCACGTCGTGTCCACCGACGTGCCCGACGCCGTGGCCGGGCGCGGCGTCGTGGTGCGCCGGCTCGACATGCTCAAGGTCGAGGCCATCGCGCGCGCCTACCTGACGGGCGGCGGCCTCGAGGAGTACCGCGAGAAGGGGTCGGTGTCGGGCGTCGGGCTTCCCGAGGGGCTCGTCGACGGCTCCAGGCTGCCCGAGCCGGTTTTCACGCCGACGACGAAGGCGCCGGTGGGCGAGCACGACCTGCCGATGACGCCCGCCGAGGTCGAGGCCGAGCTCGGTGCCGAGGTCGCTGCCGAGGTGTCCCGGCTGACGCGCGCGATCCTCGCGCGGGGCAACGAGATCGCCGCGCGGCGGGGCATCCTCATCGCCGACACCAAGGTCGAGTTCGGCCTCGCCCCGGACGGCTCGGGCGGCCTCGTCCTGGCCGACGAGGTGCTGACCCCGGACTCCTCCCGGTTCTGGCCGGCCGAGCTGTGGAAACCGGGGCACCCGCAGCCCTCCTACGACAAGCAGTTCGTCCGCGACTGGCTCACCTCGGCCCAGTCCGGGTGGGACCGCCGGAGCGGGGAGGCGCCGCCCGAGCTGCCCGAGCGCGTCGTCGAGCAGACCCGCGCCAAGTACGTCGAGGCCTACGAGCGGCTCACCGGCGAGCGCTTCTGAGGCCGACCGCCTCCGGTCCGCCGTCGAGATCGGCCGACGCGGGGACGGCACGGTCGGGACCCCGTGCGAGCATGAGGCCGTGTCCGCCCTTCCCGTCGCCGTCGCGCCCGGATCGCTCAACGCCGCCGCCCAGCCCACCGTCGACGCGGGGGAGGGCCTGACGTTGCGCCCGTTCGGCGACGACGACGCCGACGCCCTCGTCCGTGCCTACGCCGACCCGGCCATCCAGCGCTGGCACCGGCGCTCGCTGACCCACGACGAGGCGCTGGAGTGGGTCCGCAGGCGGGCGCACGCGCGATGGCAGCGCGAGACCGGCGCCGAGTGGGCCGTCGTCGACGGCGCAGGCGACCTCGTCGGGCGCGTCGGCCTTCCGGTGCTGCACCTCGACGAGGGCATCGCGGAGGTCGGCTACTGGGTCCTGCCGGAGGGTCGCGGGCGAGGCGTCGCCGGCCGGGCGCTCACCGCCATGACGGCGTGGCTCTTCGACGTCGGCCTGCACCGCATCGAGCTCATGCACTCGGTCCACAACGAGCCCTCGTGCCGGGTCGCCGTCAAGAGCGGGTTCGACCTCGAGGGCGTGCGGCGCTCGGCCCTCCTGCACCCGGACGGCTGGCACGACATGCACCTGCACGCCTGCCTGGCCCCGGCCTGAGTCGGGACGGCCCGTCCCGTGCGGACCACGACGGCTGTGGCACGCTGGGGCCCATGAGCGAGCCCGTCGCCGAGCAGCCCGCCCCCGACACCGAGCACTACGTCGTGCGCCAGCGCGTCACGATGATGGTCAACCGGTACGAGATCCACCGCTCCGACGGCAGCGGAGCCGAGCTGGGCCTGCTGTGCTTCGCCGAGCAGAAGCGGATGAAGCTCAAGGAGGAGGTCACCTTCTTCAGCGACGCGGCCAAGACGCACGCCCTCTTCGGGTTCCGGGCCCGCAAGGTCATCGACCTCGGTTCCGGCTACGACGTCCTCGATGCCACCGGCGCGCCGATCGGCTGGTTCAAGAAGGACTTCGGCGCCTCGCTCGCCAGCTCGACGTGGCACCTGCGCGACGCCGCGGGCCTCGAGTCCACGGGCACCGAGCGCAACGCGAAGGTCGCCATCCTGCGCCGCGTGTGGGACTTCGTGCCGGTGCTCGGCGACATCCCGGTGCCCTGGCTGTTCCACTTCGACTTCCGGACGCCGCAGGGGGAGGTTGTGCTCAGCTCGACCAAGCGCATCGGCGTCCGCGACATCTACCACGTCGACCTGCCGGCGCTCGCCGACGGGCGGCGCCTCGACTGGCGCGTCGGGGCCGCGATGGCCGTCGCCCTCGACGCCCTGCAGTCCCGCTGAGACGCGGTCGGGGGCACCCGCGCGGGCCGATAGACTTCGGCCGTCCGGCACGGACGCTCCTGACCCCATCCAGACAGGGAGAACCATCACCGATGGGAAGCATCGTCGTCGACGTCATGCTCAAGCCCGAGATCCTCGACCCCCAGGGCCAAGCCGTCGGCGGGGCACTCCCGCGCCTCGGCTTCGACGGGTTCACCGACGTCCGGCAGGGCAAGCGGTTCGTCCTCACGGTCGACGGTGACGTCACCGACGGCCACCTGGAAGCGGCCCGCGAGGCCGCCGAGAAGCTGCTGTCGAACCCCGTCATCGAGGACGTCGTGTCCGTCCGGGTCCTCGAGGAGCCCGCGGACGACGCGCAGCCGAAGGACGACGCGCAGTGAAGGTCGGCGTCGTCACCTTCCCCGGCTCGCTCGACGACCGCGACGCGGCCCGGGCCGTGCGCGCCTGCGGTGGCGAGGCGGTCTCCCTCTGGCACGGCGACGCGGACCTCAAGGGTGTCGACGCCGTCATCCTTCCCGGCGGGTTCTCCTACGGGGACTACCTGCGCTGCGGCGCCATCGCCCGCTTCGCGCCGGTCATGGACCGGCTCGTGCCGGCGGCGCAGGGCGGCCTGCCGGTCCTCGGCATCTGCAACGGCTTCCAGGTGCTCACCGAGAGCCACCTGCTGCCCGGCGCGCTGATCCGCAACGACCACCGCAAGTTCAACTGCGTCGACACCCGGCTCGTCGTCGAGAACGCCTCGACGGCGTGGACCGGCGACTTCGAGGCCGGTCAGGAGATCACCGTCGTCCTCAAGAACGGCGAGGGGGGCTTCGTCGCGGACGAGGAGACCCTCGACCGGCTCGAGGGGGAGGGGCGCGTCGTGTTCCGGTACGTCCCCGACGCGGAGGGCCGCAACCCCAACGGGTCCTACCGGCACATCGCCGGAATCACGAACGAGCGGGGCAACGTCGTCGGCCTCATGCCGCACCCGGAGCACTGCGTCGAGGAGGGCTACGGCCCGAGCCTCGACGGCCGGGCCTTCTTCACCTCGCTGATCACGCACACCCTCGAGAGCGCAGCCACCGCATGAGCGACACCGCAGCACAGGCCACCGTCGAGACCGCCCCGTCCGCCGTCGACACGGTGGAGCACGCGGCGGCGACACCCGACGTCGACCAGCCGTGGGCCGAGCTCGGCCTCAAGGAGGACGAGTACCTCAACATCCGCGAGATCGTCGGTCGCCGGCCGACCATCGCCGAGCTCGCCATGTACTCGGTCATGTGGTCCGAGCACTGCTCGTACAAGTCGAGCAAGGTCCACTTCAAGCTCTGGGGCGAGAACACCACCGACGAGATGCGCGAGAAGCTGCTCGTGGGCATCGGCGAGAACGCCGGCGTCGTCGACATCGGTGACGGCTGGGCGGTGACCTTCAAGGTCGAGTCGCACAACCACCCGTCCTACGTCGAGCCGTACCAGGGCGCGGCCACCGGCGTCGGCGGCATCGTGCGCGACATCATGTCGATGGGGGCACGCCCGATCGCCGTCATGGACCCGCTGCGCTTCGGCAACCTGCACCACCCCGACACCCAGCGCGTCCTGCCCGGCGTCGTCGCCGGGGTCGGCGGCTACGGCAACTGCCTCGGCCTGCCGAACATCGGCGGCGAGGTCGTCTTCGACGACTGCTACCAGGGCAACCCGCTCGTCAACGCGCTCTGCGTCGGCGCGATGCGCGTCGAGGACATCCACCTGGCCAAGGCCACCGGCGTCGGCAACAAGGTCATCCTCTTCGGTGCCAAGAGCGGCGGCGACGGCATCGGCGGCGTCTCGGTCCTCGCGTCCGAGACGTTCGAGGCCGGCGGCCCCGCCAAGCGCCCCGCCGTCCAGGTCGGCGACCCGTTCGCCGAGAAGGTGCTCATCGAGTGCTGCCTCGACCTCTACCGGGCGGGTGTCGTCGCCGGCATCCAGGACCTCGGCGGCGCCGGGCTGTCCTGTGCCACCAGCGAGCTCGCGAGCAACGGTGACGGCGGCATGCACGTCGAGCTCGACCTCGTGCCGTTGCGCGACGCGACGCTGCAGCCGCACGAGATCCTCATGTCCGAGTCGCAGGAACGGATGATGGCCGTCGTCGAGCCGGCGAAGGTCGAGGAGTTCCTCGCCATCACGGACCGCTGGGACGTCGAGGCCACCGTCGTCGGCGAGGTCACCGACGGCGACCACCTCGTCATCACGTGGCACGGCGAGGTCATCGTCGACGTGCCGCCGCGCTCGGTGGCGCACGAGGGCCCGACGTACAACCGCCCGCTCGCCCGGCCGGACTACCTCGACGCGCTCAACGCCGACTCGGCCTCCGCCCTCGAGCGACCCGAGACCGGTGAGGACATCCGCGCCCAGCTGCTGACGCTCATCGGCTCGCCGAACCTCTGCGACAAGTCGTGGGTCACCGACCAGTACGACCGCTACGTCCTCGGCAACACGGCGCTGGCCCAGCCCGACGACGCCGGTGTCGTGCGTGTCGACGAGGAGACCGGGCGCGGCGTGGCCGTCGCCACGGACTGCAACGGCCGCTTCGCCAAGCTCGACCCGTACGCCGGCGCCCAGCTGGCACTCGCCGAGGCCTACCGCAACGTCGCCACGGCCGGCGCCGAGCCGCTGGCCGTCACCGACTGCCTCAACTTCGGCTCACCCGAGGACCCGGGCGTCATGTGGCAGTTCCGCGAGGCCATCCGGGGCATCGCCGAGGGCTGCAAGACCCTCGGCATCCCGGTCACCGGCGGCAACGTGTCGTTCTACAACCAGACCGGTGACGTCGCGATCCACCCGACGCCGGTCATCGGCGTCCTCGGCGTCATGGAGGACGTCTCGAAGCGCTCCGGCTCCGGCTTCCGCTCCGACGACGCCCACGTCTACCTCCTCGGCACGACCCGCGCCGAGCTCGACGGGTCCGAGTGGGCGCACGTCGTGCACAAGCACCTCGGCGGGGTGCCGCCGCGGGTCGACCTCGCCGCGGAGCAGGCGCTCGGTGCCGCGCTCGCGCGGGCGGCCAAGGCCGGCGTCGTCGAGGCCGCCCACGACCTGTCCGAAGGCGGCCTCGCCATCGGCCTGGCCGAGATGGCCATGCGCCACGGGGTCGGGGTCACGGTCGACGGCCTCGACCGCGTCGGGACGACCGAGGACGGTCAGCCCCTCGACGCGTTCACGGCGCTCTTCTCGGAGTCCGCGGCCCGCGCGCTCGTCGCCGTCCCGGCCGGTCGCGCCACCGAGTTCGAGCAGCTGCTCGGCGACGTGCCGCACGCGCGCATCGGCGTCACCGGTGGTCGCGACGTCGTCGTCGGCGACCTGTTCACGGTGTCGGTGTCCGAGCTGCGCTCGGCGCACCGGTTCACGATGCCCGCGGTCTTCGGCGAGTGAGCCGGCCCTAGCCGCAGCTGTCCAACGGGTGGGGCGGCGCCCTGACCGGGCGTCGCCCCACGCGTGTCAGACGACACGCCAGCCGGTGGCATCCGGCGGCTCGGGGCTGCCGATCCCCTTGTCGCCGAAGGGTTTCGCGCCCGCGCAGAGACGGTCGAGCTCGACCCCGGCCCGCAGCCCCGTCGGGAGCGGGGCGCGGGCGACGTCGCGGCGCAGCCGCTCGACCGGCAGCGGCGAGCCCGACGCGACGAGGACGACGTTGCCGAACCGTCGACGCTTGAGCACCTCGTGAGTGGCCAGGAGCGCGACGTGCGGCAGGACCTGCCGGGCCGTCGCCACGACGCGCGACACCCAGCGCAGCCCCGGCTCGTCGGCGAGGTTCCACAGCGCCACGCCACCGGTGCCGAGGACCCGCGCCACGTGCGTGGCGTAGGCCGACCCGACGAGCTCGCCGGGGACGCGTCCGGCGGCGTACGCGTCGGTCACGAGAACCGCGGCCGACGCGTCGCGCAGGCCCGCGACGCCGGTGAGCCCGTCGACGGGGCGCACCCGGATGCGGTGCCGCCGGGGGAGCGGCACCTGCTCGCGGACGAGGGCGGTCAGCTCGGCATCCGGCTCGAGGACGATCTGCGGCGAGCCCGGCCGCGTCGCCTCGACGTACCGCGGCAGCGTCAGCCCCGCGCCCCCGACGTGCGTCACGGCGAGCGGCGCAGGAGGCTCCGGGACGAGCGCGTCGAGGACGAGCGCGAGGTGCTGGACGTACTCGAAGACGAGGACGGTGGGGTCCTGCGGCTGCACGTGCGACTGGGGCGAGCCGTCCATGTGCACCGTGACCCCGCCGCGGTCGTCCCACTCGAGGGTGATGCGCCGGGAGGGACCGGCGCCGCCGCCCGGGCCCGCGGCGTCGTCGGTGGGCCCGGCCCGGCGGCCGCGGGCGCTCACGTGAGGTCGACGACGAGCTGGCGCTGCTCGCCGTAGCGGCGAAAGCCGACGGAGCGCAGGATCGGTGAGGACGTGTCGACGCGTCCGTGCGTCAGGGCGAGGGTGACGCCCTGCTCGAGCACGTGCCGCAGCCGTGCCTCCAGCACGGCCCGGTACGCTCCGCGTCCGCGCAGGTCCGGGTGGGTGCCGGCGCCCCAGAACCGTGCGACCGGACCGACGAGCGTCCACCCGCCCGTGCTCGCCGCCCGGCCCTCGACCGAGGCGAGGACGCGACCGCCCGACCCCTCGGCGAGGCCGCGCTCGACCTCGTCGAGGGCCAGGTCCACCTCCGCGTCGTCCGGCACGTCGCCGCCGAACGCGAGCTGGCTCAGGACGAGCGACTCGACCACGTCGGTCCGGTCGGCGACGCGCCGCACCGTGACGTCGGCGGGCACCCCGAGGTCGGGCAGCCGGCCCTGCGACAGGTCGAGGGCGAGCACGTCCATCCGCTCGACGACCCTGCCGCCGCGACGCACGACCTCGGCCTCGAGCCCCTCCGGACGCGTCGTGTCCGAGACCGTCCACCACAGCCGGTCGCGGCCGAGGTCGCGGGCGACCGCGTGCACCTCGTCGACGAGGTCGCGCGGGTCGCGCTCGGACTCGACGACGCGCGCCCCCGTCGGCGTCAGGAACGTCGGGGGGTAGGCGACGACGAGGTACTCGTCGGTGGCGACGCTGCGGGCAAAGGCAGGCACCCACGCCCACGCGTTCGACGCGGCGAGCACCGCGGCGTCGTCCCAGGGCGAGGCGTCGTCGGGCCTCCGGTCGAGCGTCACGGGCCCAGCGTAGGAGGACGCCGTGTCAGGACCCCATCGCGGTCGTGCCGTCGGACATCACGGGGGAGATGAGGCCGAAGACGTTGCCGTCGGGGTCGTGCAGGTAGGCGAGGCGGCCGACACCCGGCATGTCCGCCGGTGCCAGGGCCTCGGTGCCGCCGAGCTCCAGCCCGCGGGCGAACAGGCCGTCGACGTCGTCGACCGCGACGACGAGGTTGGCGCCGCTGACCGGGCCACCCTTCTCGGGTGCCGGGCCCTGCCGCTGGGTCAGCCCGCCGTTGATGCCGTGACCCGCCCCGCCCTGGCGCATGGACTCCTCGCCGGTGTCGATGGCCCAGTACGGCATGTCGCCGAACTGCTGGAACGACCAGCCGAGCAGCTGGCCGTAGAAGTCGGCGAGGCGCTCGGGGTCCGAACCGTGGATCTCGAAGTGGACGACGAGGTTGGACATGGTGGCTCCTTCGACGTGCCCGTTCTGGTGGTCCGACGCTACGACCCTGCACCGACGGCGGCAACGGTCCGGCCGGCGGCTACGGTCAGGGGATGCGCTTCGGTCTGACGATCCTGCCCGAGCACGCCTGGTCCGTGGCCGAGCCGATGTGGCGGGAGGCCGACGCGATGGGCTTCGACCACCTGTGGACCTTCGACCACGTCACGTGGGAGGGCCTGCCCGACTCGCCGTGGTTCGCCGCCGTGCCGACGCTGGCGGCCGCCGCAGCCGTGACGTCGAGGGCACGCCTCGGCACCTTCGTGTCCTCGCCGAACAACCACCACCCGGTCCAGCTCATGCGGGAGGTGCTCGCCCTCGACGACATCTCCAGTGGCCGGTTCCTCCTCGGCGTCGGCAGCGGGGGCGACCTCGACTCCCGGATCATGGGCGAGGACCTGCCGCTCAGGCAGCGCGTCGAGCGGTTCCACGAGTTCACCGAGCTGGTCGACCGGCTGCTGCGCGAGGAGCGCGTCACGGCGCAGGGACGCTTCTACGCCGCGCACGACGTCCAGACGCGTCCCGGACCGGTGCGTGGCCTGCCCGGCGGGCATCGGGTTCCGCTCGTCGTCGCGGCGAACGGCCCGCGCTCCATCCGCCTCGCGGTGCACCGTGGCGACGGCTGGATGACCTACGGCGGCACGGCCGACACCGACACCGCATGGTGGCACCTCGTCGCCGGCCACTGCCGCGTCGTCGAGGAGGCGCTCGAGGCGTCCGGTCGCGACCCCGGCAGCCTCGACCGGTACCTCAACCTCGACAGCGCCCCGACCTTCTCGCTGAGCAGTGCCGACGCGTTCGAGGACGCCGTCGGGCGCGCCGCCGAGCTCGGTTTCACCGACGTCATCACGCACTGGCCGCGTCGGTCCGGGCCCTTCGCCGGCACGCGTGCCGTCCTCGACGCCGTCGTCACCGGCGTCATCCCGCGCCTGCGGTGACTCCGACGCGCCCGGTCCCTCGCCGGGCCTCGCGCCCCGGGGCGGCCCGGGCGGTGTCTGTCCCGCGGCTAGGCTGGCGGCCATGCCCCCACGCCGACGCACCCCCGTCGACGCCGGCCGGGCCGCGCTCGAGGCCTGCCGCAGGGCCGACTTCGCCGCCGACCGCCAGACCATCGCGACCGCCGTGCGGTACACCCTCGAGGAGCTGGCCTCGGTCGCGCCGGGGCGCACCGTCGAGGTCCGTGTCCCGCCGTTCGGGGCCGCCCAGTGCATCGAGGGCCCGGTGCACCGGCGCGGGACCCCGCCCAACGTCATCGAGACCGACGCCGACACGTGGTTGCGGCTGGCCGTCGGCGACCTCGCGTGGGACGAGGCCGTCGACGCCTCCCGCGTCCGGGCGAGCGGCCAGCGAGCCCACCTCGAGGGCCTGCTGCCGTTGGCCTCGCTTACGCTGGGCCCGTGAGTCCCGACGTCCCCCGCACCCCGAACTTCAAGCGCTTCCTCGTCACCGGGGCCCTCGTCGGGCTCGTCGTCGGCGTGGTGGTCGGGCTGCGCGAGCCGGGCGGACCCAGCTACTCGCTGACCAGGTCCTACGACGTCGGGACGGCGGTGCTGTTCCTCGGCGCCCTGGGGGTCTTCCTCGGGGCGGGCCTCGCCGGCATCGTCGCGCTCCTGCTCGACCGCACGGGCCGCGACGGCTCGTGACCGGCCGGGGCGCCGGCGTGCGCGCGTCGTGACCACCGCACCGCGCGGTGGGCCGCTGGCCGGGGTCCGCGTCGTCGAGCTGGCCGGCATCGGCCCGTCGCCGTTCGCAGCCATGCTCCTGGCCGACCTCGGCGCCGACGTCATCCGGGTCGACCGGCCGGGCCTGTCGCCGCTGCCCGTGCCCCTCGACCCCGAGCGCGACCTGCTCCGACGCGGTCGCCCCTCCGTCGCGCTCGACCTCAAGCACCCCGACGGGCTCGGGGCCGCGCTGCACCTCGTCGAGCAGGCCGACGTCCTCGTCGAGGGCTACCGCCCCGGCGTCGCGGAGCGCCTCGGCCTGGGCCCCGACGCGTGCCTGCAGCGCAACCCGCGCCTCGTCTACGGGCGGATGACCGGCTGGGGCCAGGACGGGCCCCTCGCCCAGGCCGCCGGGCACGACATCGGCTACATCGCCGTCACCGGGGCGCTCGGAGCGATCGGCCGCGCCGGAGGCCCGCCGCAGGTGCCGGTCAACCTCGTCGGTGACTTCGGCGGCGGGGCGCTCTACCTCGTCGTGGGCGTGCTCGCAGCGCTGCTCGAGGCGCGCGCGAGCGGGCGCGGGCAGGTCGTCGACGCGGCGATCGTCGACGGCACGGCGCACGTCTCCTCGCTCGTCCTCGGACTCCTCGGGGCCGGCCTGTGGAGCGGACGGCGGGGCACCAACCTGCTCGACACCGGTGCCCCGTTCTACGACGTGTACGAGACGAGCGACGGCGGCTGGATGGCGGTCGGCCCGCTCGAGCAGGGCTTCTACGACACGTTCCTCGAGCTGCTCGGCCTCTCCGACACGGCGCCGAGCCGGTCGGACCCCGCCGTGTGGCCGGCGCTGCGCGCCCTCCTCGCCGACACGTTCCGGACCCGCAGCCGCGACGCCTGGACCGAGCTCTTCGAGGGCACCGACGCGTGCGTCGAGCCGGTGCTGTCGTACGCGGAGGCGCCGGCCCACCCGCACCTGGCCGCGCGTGGCACGTACGTCGAGCACCACGGCGTCGTGCAGCCCGCCCCGGCGCCGCGGTTCTCACGCACCCCGGCGGCTCTGACGACGCCGCCCTCGGCGGTCGGTGCGGACACGCGCGCCGCCCTCGCCGCGTGGGGGGTGCCCGACGTCGAGGGCCTGCTGGCCTCCGGCGCCGCGCTCGAGGCGCCGGACGCCTCGGACGCGTCGGGGACGTCGGAGGCGCCGGACGCGTCGGACGCGACACGGACGGCGCGGTGACGGCGTCGTGAGGCTCTTCGTCGCGGTCGTTCCTCCCACCGACGCCCTGGGGGACCTCGCCGCGCACGTCGAGCCGCGGCGCGAAGCCGGCGGTGACCTGCGGTGGACCGACCCGCACCAGTGGCACGTCACCCTGGCGTTCCTCGGCGCGGTCCCCGAGCACCGGCTCGACGACCTCACCGAGGCCCTCGGCGCGGCCGCCTCGCGACGGGACCCGCTCGTCCTGCGGCTCGCGGGCGCGGGGGCCTTCCCCAACCCGTATGCCGCACGCGTGCTGTGGGTCGGTGTCGACCAGCTGCACGGCGACCTCGACGCCCTCGCCAGGAACGCCCGCGGCGCCGCCAACGGCGTCGGGGCCACGCCCGACGGCACGCGGTTCCACCCGCACGTCACGCTCGGGCGCTTCCGGCGGCCGGCCGAGGCGACGCGCTGGCTGCGCGCCTTCGAGGCGTACGAGGGCCCGACGTGGCGGGCCGAGGAGGTCGTGCTCGTCGAGTCGCACCTCGGGCAGGGGCGGGGTCGTCGCCCCCGGTACGAGGTGCTCGCGGCGCTGCCCCTGCGGGCTCCCGCCGACTGAGCACGACGCGTCCACCCGGGCCGCACGCGTCCGGGCGAGGCTGCCGGCTGTGCGACACTGGGGCAGTGGCACGCGGCGACGGTCGACTGAACCATGACCTCATCCCCGGCGAGAAGGGCCCGCAGGACGCCTGCGGGGTCTTCGGCGTCTGGGCCCCGGGAGAGGACGTCGCGAAGCTGACGTACTTCGGGCTCTATGCGCTGCAGCACCGCGGCCAGGAGTCCGCGGGCATCGCGACCGGCGACGGCGAGAAGATCCTCGTCTACAAGGACATGGGCCTCGTGTCGCAGGTCTTCGACGAGACCGCCCTCAGCTCGCTGCGGGGGCACCTCGCCATCGGGCACACGCGATACTCGACGACCGGCGGGTCGACGTGGGAGAACGCGCAGCCCACGCTCGGCGGCACCGGTCACAGCACGATCGCCCTGGCCCACAACGGCAACCTCATCAACACCGTCGAGCTCAAGGCCCTCGTCGACGAGCACTTCGGCGGTGCGCGCGTCACCGGCGAGCTGGCCCGGGGCAACACCTCCGACACGGCGCTCGTCACGACGCTGCTGGCCGCCGACGAGGACCGTACCCCCGAGCAGGCCGCCCTCGAGCTGCTGCCGAAGCTGCAGGGCGCCTTCTCCTTCGTCTTCATGGACGAGCAGACGCTGTACGCCGCCCGCGACCCGTGGGGCGTGCGCCCGCTCGCCCTGGGCCGCCTCGAGCGGGGCTGGGTCGTCGCGTCCGAGACCGCAGCGCTGCAGACCATCGGCGCCTCCGTCATCCGCGAGATCGAGCCCGGCGAGCTCATCGCCATCGACGAGAACGGGCTGCGCTCGCACACGTTCGCCGAGCCGCAGCCGAAGGGCTGCGTCTTCGAGTACGTCTACCTCGCGCGCCCCGACGCCGTCATCCGGGGCCGCGTCGTGCACGAGGCGCGGGTCGAGATGGGCCGCGTCCTCGCACGCGAGCACGCCGTCGACGCCGACCTCGTCATCGGGGTCCCGGAGTCGGGCGTACCGGCCGCCGTCGGCTACTCGCAGGAGAGCGGCATCCCGTTCGGCCAGGGCTTCGTCAAGAACGCGTACGTCGGGCGCACCTTCATCCAGCCCTCGCAGACGCTGCGCCAGCTCGGCATCCGGCTCAAGCTCAACCCGCTCGAGCACACGATCCGCGGCAAGCGCCTCGTCGTCGTCGACGACTCCATCGTGCGGGGCAACACCCAGCGCGCCCAGATCCGGATGCTGCGCGAGGCCGGAGCCGCCGAGGTGCACGTCCGCATCAGCTCGCCGCCGGTCCAGTGGCCGTGCTTCTACGGCATCGACTTCGCGACTCGGGCCGAGCTCATCGCCACGGGCCTCGGGACCGAGGAGATCCGCGCGTCGATCGGCGCCGACTCGCTCGGCTACATCTCCGAGGACGGCATGATCGCGGCGACCCACCAGCCGCGCGAGCAGCTGTGCACGGCCTGCTTCACCGGCCGGTACCCGATCGAGCTGCCCGAGGACGGCCACATCGGCAAGCACGTGCTCGAGACCCTGCCGCTCACGGTCCGCACCGGTCACGACCGCTCCGTCGACGTCGAGGGCGTCAGTCTCGGGGTCGCGGTCGGCGGCGAGAGCGCCCTGCAGCACCCCTGACCCCCTCTGCGGTTCGAGGTATCTCCCGGCGCTCGGGTGCGACGAATCACCTCCACCCACGGGCTCGGCGATCGGTTCGAGGTATCTGCTCGCGCCCGGGTGCGACGGATCACCTCGACCGGCGGGCCGGCTCGGTCGTCCACAACCCCGGCGACGGGTGGCGAGCCGTCCACAGACGCCTCCGTGCCCGTGGGTCCATCGCGCTGCCCTCGTCGACCATCGGAGCCGTGACCGGTTACGAACGTCGAGCCATGGCCTCGGCCGCAGCCGCAGCCCACCGGGGAGTGGTGTCCCGCCGACAGCTGCGCGAGCTCGGGATCACGCACGACCACGTCCGCAACGAGGTCGCCGCCGAGCGCTGGCTGGCAGTGGGCAGGCAGGCCGTCGCCGTGCACCGCGGCCCGCTGCCGGTCGTGGCCAGGGCCTGGTCGGCCATCTGGGAGGTGGGTGAGCGCATCGCCGTGCTCGACGGTGTCACGAGCCTGGTCGCCTCCGGCCTGACGGGCTTCGACGAGGAGCTGCTCCACCTGTCCGTCCGCCACAGCCACGACGTCCCCGACTCGACGGCGTCCGCGTCCACAAGCTCATCCGGCGCCTCGACGACGAGGTCCTCGGCGTCGGCGTCCCTCGCACGCGTCCGGCTGTCGCGGCGGTCCGGGCTGCCGGATGGGCCGTGAGTGACCGGCAGGCCGCCCTGGTCCTGCTCATGGCCGTGCAGCAGCGGTTGACGACCGCGGCGGCGCTCCAGGTGGCCGTCGCGTCGTGCCTCGGACGGCGGCGGCGCGCCTTCATCAAGGGCGTCGTCCGGGACGTGGCGCTCGGCGTCGAGTCGCTCGGCGAGCTCGACTTCGCGCGGCTGTGCCGGGCACGGGGTCTGCCGGAGCCCTCGCGCCAGGTCGTGCGCCAGGTCGCCGCGCGGCCGGATCTACCTCGACGTCCGGTGGCACACGCAGGGACTGGTGGTCGAGGTCGACGGCAGGCAGCACCGCGAGGGGCTCGCCGTCAGCGTCGACAACCTCAGTCGCAACGCGGTCGTCCTCACCGGCGACAGGGTCCTGCGAATCGACCTGGTCGGTCTGCGCCTGCACGAGGACGCGTTCATGCAGCAGGTCGCTCTCGGCCTCGGAACGTCTCGGTGGAGGTGATTCCTCGCTCGGTGCGGCGAGCGGATACCTCGACACACGGCCTCCCTTCGGAGTCGAGGTGCTTCGTCGCGGTCGGGCACGAGCGATCACCTCGACCGCGGACGAGAGGAGGGGGCAGAGAGGGCCGCTGGCCGGCGGACGGCGGACGGGGGAGCCGAGGAGCGCCGGTAGGCTGGGGGCCGTGAGCGACGCCCCCATCACGTATGCCTCAGCCGGAGTGGACGTCGAGGCGGGTGACAAGGCCGTCGAGCTGATGAAGGCGTCGGTCCGACGCGCGACGCGACCCGAGGTGGTCGGTGGGCTGGGCGGCTTCGCCGGCATGTTCGACGCGAGCGCGATCGCCCGTATGACGCGTCCGATCCTCGCCACGAGCACCGACGGCGTCGGCACCAAGGTGGCGATCGCCCAGGCGCTCGACCGCCACGACACGATCGGCTTCGACCTCGTCGGGATGGTCGTCGACGACATCGTCGTGTGCGGCGCCGAGCCCCTGTTCATGACCGACTACATCGCCACGGGCAAGGTCGTGCCAGAGCGCGTCGCGGCCATCGTCGGTGGCATCGCCCGGGCGTGCGAGGAGGCGGGCGTCGCCCTCGTCGGTGGCGAGACCGCCGAGCACCCCGGACTGCTCGAGCCCGACGAGTACGACGTCGCGGGCGCGGCCACCGGTGTCGTCGAGTTCGCCGACGTCCTCGGCCCGCAGCGCGTGGCCGACGGCGACGTCGTGGTGGCGCTCGCGAGCAGCGGCCTGCACAGCAACGGCTACAGCCTCGTGCGTCGCGTCGTCCAGAGCGCCGGCTGGGCCCTGGACCGGCACGTCGACGACTTCGGCCGCACGCTCGGCGAGGAGCTGCTCGAGCCGACCCGCATCTACACCCGGCCGCTGCTCGCGCTCATCGGTGACGACGACGTCGACGTGCACGCCCTGAGCCACGTCACCGGCGGTGGGCTCGCGGCCAACCTGGCCCGGGTCCTGCCGGCCGGTACGTTCGCGCGGCTCGACCGGTCCACGTGGACGCCTCCCGCGGTCTTCCGCACCGTGCAGGACCTCGGACGCGTGCCCCAGGCCGACGTCGAGCGCACCCTCAACCAGGGTGTCGGGTTCGTCGCGGTGCTGCCCGAGGCCCACGCCGCCCGTGCGGTCGAGCTGAGCCGGGCGGCCGGCATCGCTGCGTGGCGCCTCGGCGAGGTGACGACGGAGGAGACCGCCACCACCACCGGCATGATCGTCCCGGACGTCGAGGTCGTCCGTGGGGCGAAGGGCGTCGAGGGGGGCGCCGTCCAGGTGGTCGGGTCGCACCCGGCGCCCTGAACCGGGCCGCGCCGGACGCGAACGGCGCCGGTCGGCCCGCGTCGTCCTCCACCCGCCTGCGGCCAGCACGGCCAGCACGGCCAGCACGGGATGCCCGGGCGCGACGCAGCCTGCGAAGGACGCATGCGGACGGCCGGGAAGGCCCAAGGGGGGACGAGCCCCGGCTCAGAGCCTCTGGGACCCATCGAGGGACGACAGCGCGTCGGTGCCGCGAGGACGACCACGTGCCGGGTGACGAGTCACCCGGCACCTGTCGTGAGGACTGGAGGGGGCGAGCTCACCGCTCGCCCGACGCCCACTTCCCGTACTCGTCGTACTCGTTCTCGCTGTTCAGGGACGGCGACTCGTTGTCTCCGTCCCGCTGAGACGAGCCGTGCAGCTCGCGCTCCAGCGCGCTCAAGTCCGTGTTCGGCGTGTAGTACTTGAGCTGCCGTGCGACCTTGGTCTGCTTGGCTTTGGCTCGGCCGCGCCCCATGGCGTGACCCCCTCATGCGTCGTGCCGGGGCGGCATCGCTCGGCGGGGAGACCTTCGGCTCTCCGTCTTCCGCGTAGCGGCCCCGGGATGTGTGGTGTCTGCGTGGTGCTAACGCTACATGAGCGAGGCAAATCGTGCCCGCGTCCACCCCGGCGATCGAGCGGCGTCGACGGGAACGAGCCGTGGTATACACCATGGCTCCGACGCTCGTGCCGATATGAGACTTTCGGGGTTTAACTGCCATTCAGGCGCTCGAGACTTTACTCTTGCTTTACTGAGCCCCGGTTGGGGCACATGCGTGTCGCTGCACCTAGCGACAGGGTGGTGGGGATATGACAATGACGACTCAGGATCGGCACGACACCGAAAAACTGCTCACGCCTGCTGAGGTCGCGGCCCTCTTCAGGGTCGACCCGAAGACGGTCACCCGATGGGCCAAAGCCGGCAAGCTGACCTCGATCCGGACCCTCGGCGGGCATCGCCGGTACCGGGAGTCCGAGGTTCGCGAGCTCTTGGGCGGCGGGCACTGACCGACCGGGACTTGGGGGTACCGGCCGACGAACCAGGGGAGGGGCGCCGACGCGCGCCCCTCCACCTGCATCACCCTGCGCCTGCGGCCCACCACCCGGCTGCTCGGCGTGGACGTGGCGGCGTCAGGGGCGCGCTCTAGGGTCGGGGGATGACGACTCCGGAGATCAGCGCCATCACCCTGGGCGTCCGCGACGTCGAGGCGTCCCGCGACTTCTACGTCGACGGGCTCGGGTTCCGGCCGGTGCTGCACCTGCGCGGCGAGATCGCCTTCGTGCAGTGCGCCCCGGGTCAGGTGCTCGCGCTGTGGAACGTGACCTCGATGCCGAGCGAGTACGGCGACGTGGGGCACGGCACGCAGGCGCCACCGATGTCCCTGGGACACAACGTTGTTCGCGCGGAGGAGGTCGAACGGCTCCACGACGCAGCCGTGGCGGCCGGCGCGACGAGCGTCACGGCCCCGGCCCTGCGTGAGTGGGGCGGCACGAGCGCCTGTGTCGCGGACCCCGACGGCTTCCGCTGGGACTTCGTGCACAACCCCGGGTTCCGCGTCGACTCGGACGGCACGGTCCACCTGGGCGAGTGACCGGTCACCACCCCAGCCGGCCCCCATGGGCGGCCGGCCTCAGTGGCCGAGGGCCCGCAGCTGCAGGCGCAGCGCGAGTCGCGTCTCGGGGTCGTGCAGGTCGAGGTCGACGACGTCGGACAGCCGCTGCATCCGGTAGCGCAGCGTGTTCGGGTGCACGTGCACGGCCCGGGCCGCCGCGCGGGGGTCCCCCGGGTGGTCGAGCCAGGCGGCGACCGTCTCGAGGTAGGCCGTCCCGTGCTGCTCGTCGTGCTGGCGCAGGGTCTCGACCGGGCCCAGCAGCTCCTCGGTCCAGATGCCGCCGAGCGCACGGGCGTTGGTCACGGCGGCCCAGGCGTCCTCGACCGTGACCGTCGTCCCGTGGACGCGCCCGGCCTCGCGCAGCCGCTGCACCTCGGTGGCCTCCCGCCGGGACCGGTCGAGCTGTGCGACGCGGGAGACGCGTCCACCGGCGCTGGCGGTCGCCGTCGGGCTCACGCGCGCGACCTCCGTCACCACCCCGAGCAGCCACTCCCACGTGCCGGGCGTCGAGTCACCGGGCACGTCACGGACGAGGACGAGGGCGACGCCGTCGAAGATCGCCAGCAGCGGCTGGCGCCAGGACCGCCGCCGCGCCGCCGACTCCCACACGTCGAGCTCGCGTTCGGTGGCACCACCGGTGCCGCCGGCGCCCCCGCTGGCCCCGGCGGCCCTGCTGCCGCCGCTCCCGGCGCGCGCGGTGCCGCCTCCGCGCCCGCCGGGCGTGGCGTCCGCCGGTGCCCCTGACGCCTCGGACGCCTCGTACGCCCCGGCGAGGACGGCGACCCGCCACGGCGGCGGGGGTAACCACCCCTCGGCCTCGAGGCTGTCACCGCTGAGCACGGCCCGAACCCGGTCGGCAGCGACGCGGCGGGCGAGGTCGGCCTGGGAACGCAGCCGGAGCAGGTGGAGGGCGACGACCGACGCGGTCTGGCCCAGCGAGCGGCGCACGGCCTCGGGCGGCTCCTCGTCGACGACGGCCCAGATGGAGCCCAGCCACTCGGTCCCGGCGCGCACCGGCACGACGAGGCGCGCGCCGAGGTCCCGGCCGGCGGGGACGAAGAACGGTTCGTCGGAGCGCGCGAGGCGCCGGAAGACGCCGCGGCCGCGCAGCGACGCGATGACCTCGTCCGGCACCCGGCGGCCGACGATGGTCGACACGCGGGCGGGGTCGGCGACGGCCTGCGCCGAGGAGTAGGCGAGGACCCGGGACTGGGTGTCCTCGATGGTGATCGGGCCGCCGACGAGGCCCGCGCAGGCGTCGGCGAGCGCGAACAGCTCGTCGAGCACCGGACCCTCGGCCCGGAGCGCGGGGCCGCTCGCGGCGCGGTCCAGGACGCCGCGCAGCAGCCACACGACGTGCGCCCAGGAGGCGTGGTCGGCCAGCTCGACGAGGGCGACACCGTGTCGTCTGGCGGCGGCGCGCACCCGCGGGTTCCGCGCCGCGGCGCGTCGGAGCACGACGGCACCGACGTCGACGCCGGCCGCTCCCTCGAGCAGGGCCTCGGCGTCCGCGGGCCGGTCGACGCCGACGCCGAGGAGCAGGTCACCGGCCTGGCCGAAGACGCCGGAGCCGGGCTCGGCGAGCGTCACGTCGTCCACGGTGCCTGCGCCCGCGTCGACCACGACGGTGAGCAGGCCCCCGCCGATGGTGCCGACGAGCTGGGCGACCGGCAGCCCGACCGAGCTCGTGGAGGACGTCCTGGTGGCGGCGCGGCTCGACGCGCCCCGCGGGGGAGCCATGCGCCCATGGTGACACGCCGTTGTGCTGCGGGCACAACCATCGGCCTGAAGTGTGGCGAGCCAGCACCAAGGCTCCACGAGATGCCGGTCGCACCATGGGGACAGGCGCCGGCGGCGCCGCACCCCACCGCAGTGCCGCCGCGCCCCACCGAGGCCCTCCGGCACCCCGCGAACAGGAGTCGACCCCATGGCTGGCAGCACCCCGTCCGTCCCGTCCTCGCACCCCGCCCCCGGCCGCGTCGCCGTCGTGGGCGCCGGCATGGTGGGCCTGGCCACCGCCTGGTTCCTCCAGGAGCGTGGCGTCGAGGTCACCGTCATCGACCGGGAGGGTGTCGCCGCCGGCGCCTCCTGGGGCAACGCCGGCTGGCTGACCCCGGGCATCGCCACGCCGCTGCCCGAACCGGCTGTCCTCAGGTACGGCCTCCGGGCGGTCCTGTCGCCGACGTCGCCGGTCTACGTGCCGCCGAGCGCGAACCCCGACTTCCTGCGCTTCGTCACCGGGTTCACCCGCCACAGCACGATGAAGGCGTGGAAGCGGGCCATGGGCGCCCTCGTCCCCGTCAACGACCTCTCGCTCGCGAGCTTCGACCTCCTCACGGACGGCGGCGTCGACGCGGAGACGTACGAGGCCAAGTCGTTCACGGCCGCCTACCGCACCGCCGAGGAGCGCCAGACGCTGCTCGAGGAGATCGAGCACATCCACGCGTCCGGCGGCGACATCGCCTTCGACGTCCTCACCGGCGACGAGGCCCGCGCCATCGAGCCGGCCCTGTCCGACGAGATCGGCGCGGCGATCGTGCTGCACGGCCAGCGCTTCATCAACCCCGGCGCGTTCGTCGGCGCGCTGGCCGACTCGGTCGCGGCCCGCGGCGGCAAGATCCTCACGGGCAGCGCCATCGCCTCCATCGTCGACACCGCCACCGGCGTCGTGCTGACGAACGAGGACGGCATCGCCGAGACCTTCGACGCGGTCGTCGTCGCGACCGGTGCCTGGCTCGGCGGGTTGGCCCGGGAGCTCGGGGTCAAGCGCGTCGTCCAGGCCGGCCGCGGCTACTCGTTCAGCGTCGAGGTCGAGGACCTGCCGAACGGTCCGGTCTACTTCCCGGCCGCGCGGGTCGCGTGCACGCCGGTCGGTGACCGCCTCCGGGTCGCCGGCATGATGGAGTTCCGCAGGCCCGAGGCGGCCCTCGACCAGCGCCGCATCGGGGCCATCGTCGAGGCGGCCCGGCCGCTGCTCAAGGGTGCCGACCTCGACCGGCGCCAGGACGAGTGGGTCGGCTCGCGCCCCTGCACCATCGACGGCCTGCCGCTCATCGGCGCGACGCGGTCGTCGAAGGTCTTCGTCGCCGGTGGCCACGGCATGTGGGGCATCACCCTCGGCCCGGTCACGGGCCGTCTGCTCGCGGAGCAGATCGTCACCGGCGCGACGCCGGACGAGCTGCGTCCGTTCAACCCGCTCCGCTGACGCGGAGGCACCTGGGAGGGTGCTGGGCCCGTCCGTCGGACACGTCGGACGGGCCCTCGCACGTCCGGGGCGAGGCGGCGCGTCAGGCCTGCGACGCCGGGACCGGGTTGACGGTGCAGACGAAGCGCTTGACGACCCCGGTGTCGACGAGGTCGCCGCTCGACAGGGCTGCCACGACCTCGTCGGTCGCGTCGAGCACGCCGTTGCCGTCCAGGTCGCCGGACGCCAGCGCCGCCGCGTACCCGTGCGGGGCCGTCACGGCGTGCACGGCCCAGCGGCCGCCGTTGAAGTCGGCGTAGCCGGGAGCCGACGTCGCGACGCTGCGCTGCAGCGTCCCAAAGCTGTAGATCGTGTCGTAGCTCTGCTCGGGCGCACCGGTGCCCGACAGGTCGGTCGGCGTGGCCACCGTCCGGTACAGCGTGTGGTCGACGTAGAAGGCGGGCCCCGAGACCCCGGCCGAGGCCGGCCCGACGCCGACGGCGAGGACGGCAGCGCCGGCGGCGACGACGGCGGCGAGCACGGTCTGGTGGTGGGTTCGCTTGTGCTTCATGGGTTCTCCTCGATGAACCGGTCGGGCGACCGGGTTGCCCTCGATTCAAGTGGCGCGGCGGGGCGGGTGCCATGACCTCGTCGTTACGAGCTCCTTACGAGGTGCTGACGTCGGCACCCGACGCGTCCGTCCCGACCCCGGACGACGCCGTGCCGGACCTATCCTGAGCCCGTGGAGCCGGTAGAGCGCGTGCTCGTCGTCGATGACGACCCGACGGTCTCGGGCGTCGTCGCCGCCTACCTCGACCGTGCCGGGTTCGGCGTCGAGGTCGTGGCCGACGGGCGAGACGCGGTCGCCTCCGTCGCCCGTCGGCGCCCCGACCTCGTCCTGCTGGACCTCATGCTCCCGGGGCTCGACGGTCTCGAGGTGTGCCGCCGGCTCCGAGCGTCCCACCCCGCCCTGCCGGTCGTCATGCTCACGGCGCGAGGTGAGGAGCACGACCGCATCGCCGGGCTCGAGCTGGGGGCGGACGACTACGTCACGAAACCGTTCAGCCCGCGCGAGCTCGTCCTGCGTGTGGAGTCGGTCCTGCGTCGGGCCCGAGTGGTGCCGAGCGTCGGGACGCCGCGACCCGGCGGCGCCGGTGGGGCGAGCTTGCCCGACGCGCCGGACCGGCTCGTCGACGGCGACCTGACCGTCGACGTCACCGGTCGCCGCGTCCACCTCGGTGACGACGAACCGGTCCTGACGACAAGGGAGTTCGACCTGCTGGCCTGGTTCGTCCGACACCCCGGACGCGTGTTCACCCGTACGGATCTGATGCGCTCGGTCTGGGGCTGGGACTACGGCGACGAGTCGACGGTCACGGTGCACGTGCGCCGGGTGCGCGAGAAGGTCGAGACCGACCCGGCGGCGCCCCGTCGGCTGGTGACGGTGTTCGGGGTCGGCTACCGCTGGGACTCTCGTCAGTCGCGGGCCCAGCCGGGTCCCGATGCCACGGCGGGGGCACTCTGATGGGCAGCACCGGCGTTCAGGCCGTCCTCGTGTCGGCCGGCATGGCCACGGTCGTCGGCTCCCTCGGCGCGATGCTCGTCCGGCGCGCCACCCGTCGGCCCACGGTCCGAGCCGCCGTCGTGGCGGCCATCGCCGCGCCGCTCGTCGTGGTCCTGGCCGTCGGCGCCGGCATCTACACGAGCTCGCGGGCGATGCTGCTGTCGGAGCACGACTCCTCGCTCGTCCTCCTCGGTCTGCTCGCGACCGTCCCGGTCGCCGTGGCCGCCGGCTGGGCCATCGCGCGGCACGTGCAGGACCTCGGGCGCGCCGTGTCCCGCGCGCAGGAGGCCCGGCTGCGAGACCAGGTCGTGGAGGAGCGACGGCGCGAGCTGGTCGCGTGGGTCTCCCACGACCTGCGCAGCCCGCTGGCCGCGATGCGGGCCCTGGCCGACGCCCTCGAGGACGCCGTGGTGCCCGACCCGGCGGCCGCGTTCGCCCAGCTGCGGCGCGAGATCGGACGCCTCGACGGCATGGTCGGTGACCTCCTCGACCTCTCGCGCATCACGGCGGGTGACGTCGGGCGCGACCCCGTGCTCGTCGACCTGGTGGACCTCGTGTCGGACGTCGTGGCTGCGGCGCGCCCGGTGGCGGCGCGGGCCGGTGTGACCGTCAGCGGCACGTCGACCGGGACCCCGACGGCGAGGGTGGACCCGCGCGACCTGACGCGCGTCGTCGACAACCTCGTCGGCAACGCGGTGCGACACACCGCACCGGGAAGCACCGTGCGCGTGGACCTGTCGTGCGACGGCCCGGACGCCGTGATCGCCGTGTCGGACGCGTGCGGCGGCATCCCGGAGGACGTGCTGCCCCGGGTCTTCGAGCCCGGCTTCCGCGGGTCCGCCGCGCGCACGCCGACGGGTACCGCCGGCGCCGGCCTCGGACTGGCCATCGTGTCGGCCCTCGTCGACGCCTACCGAGGCACGGTCACGGTGGCGAACGTCGGCGGAGGCGGGGCGGTCGTCAGGTCCGACGGACGCAGGTCCGACGCGAGCCCCGGGTCCGGGCCGGCGGTGGGCTGCCGCTTCGAGGTACGCCTGCCCCTCGACGGCGCGCCGGCGAACCCGCGACCGACGCCGCTGCACGGCCGGGCCGCCGATGCGTCCTCGGACGAGCTGGCCCGCTGACGGGGGCGGCGGAGCGACGCCGGTGCCCCCGGCACTCTCCGGGCTGTGTCAGTCGGAGCCCGGCCCGTCGCCCGGCGAGCCGCTGCCGGAGCCGCTGTCGGAACCGCTGCCTGAGTCGCTGTCGGAACCGCTGCCTGAGTCGCTGCCTGACCCGCCGTCCGACCCGCTGTCGGAACCGCTGCTGGAACCCCGGCGCGAGTCCGTGCCCGACTCGGCGTCGTCGCCGGAGCCGGATGCCTCGTGGGACCCCGACCCGTCGTCCCCGACGCTGCCGCCCGAGTGCTCCCTGTCGGACGACTCGGGCGTGGCGGACAGGCCGGAGCCCCCGCTCGTGCTCCCACGCGTCCGGCCCGGACCGGAGCGCTCACCGCCGTCGGCCTCGTCGCGAGCGTCGTCACCGTCGTGACGCGTGCTCGCACCGGACCCGCGAGTACCGGCGGACGCTGTCCCGGCGGGGCCGCCCTCTCCGCGGCCGGTCCCGCGGACGGCGGTGGCGGTGCTCGGGGAGCCCCCAGCGGGGGCGCGAGGGGGCTCGACCACGCCGGTCGCCGGCTGGAGCCGGTGACGCGCCGCCGCGAGCATCCCGGCGACGCCGGCCAGACGGGCGCGGACGGCGTCGACCCCGAGGGTGCCGCCCAGGGGGTCGCGCACCCCGTCGAGGACGGCGGAGGCGTCGGCGAGCAGCGACTCGGCACGGTCGAGGGCCGCAGCCGTCGGCTCGGCGTCGGGCGGTGTGACGAGCCCCGCTGCCTCGGTGACGAGCGCCTGCGCCCGGACGAGGGCGACGGGCGCGGCCGGCAGCACGGGGACGGGCACGGGCGGTCGGGTGTGCGCGGCCGGGACGAGCCCGAGCGCGATCGACGCGGCAGCGGCGACGAGGATGCGCGAGCAGATGACGGCGTGACGCTGCCGGCCGGGCATGGCGGAGGGGGCGGGGGCGTCGGGTCCGCGGCGGGTGGGGCCCGGGTCGACGCCCGTCGAGGCGGCGGTGCCTGCTTCGGCGCCCCGGCTCGCGCGGTCGGCGGCACGGGCCAGGTTCAGGAGTGCCTCGGCGGCCCGGTCGGGAGCACCCGGCCCCGGCTGCTCACGGGCGGCGAGGCGGTCGAGGAGGAGGTCGTCGGCGCGGACCGCGGCGTACCGCTCGGGGCGGGTCATGGCGCGTCCTCCTCGAGTCGTCGCCGCAGGGCGCGCAGGGCGCGGTGCTGGGCCACCCGCACGGCTGTCGGTGTCATTCCGAGCAGGGCCGCGACCTCGTCGGCGGACAGGCCGTCGACGACGCGGAGCAGGAGGATCTCGCGCTGGCGCTCGGGCAGTCCGCCGAGCGGTGCCAGGGCGCGCGAGAGGTCGTCGACCGTCACGGCGCGCTGCTCCGGCGTCGGCTCGGCCGACGCGGCGTCGGGCACGACGCCCGCGAACTCCCGCGCCCTCGCCAGCGAGCGTCGGGCCATCGCCACCTTGTTCGCGGCGATGCCGAAGACGAAGCTGCTGAACGGGGTGGCCCGCTCCTCGTACCCCGGCAGCGCGTGCGCGAGCGCGAGGCAGGCCTCCTGCGTGACGTCCTCGGCGAGCTCGTCGCCGAGGCGGGTGAGGCAGTAGCGGTGGATGCGGGGCCGGAACTCGGCCAGCACGGCCTCCACCGCGTCGGGATCGCCCGACCGGCCTCGTCGCACGGCGTCGCGCAGCAGTGGCTCGTCCATGTCCTGTCCACGATGGTGGCTCGAATCGGACATTACACGCGCACCGGGCGTAACGCCGGGTCATCGAGCGGCAATGTACGGGCGCATCCGGCCACCGGTCAGATCTCCCATCGGAAGGACCGAACCCATGAACCACCGGCTCGTCCAGCGCAAGATCGTCCTCGGCGTCGGCGGCGTCGTCATCGCCGCGGCGATGACGGGCGGCGGCATCGCGGCCGCCTCCGACGACGCCCCGGCCTCGACGCCGGTCGTCGTGACGACCCCCGACACCGACGAGACCTCCGAGGCGGCCGAGACCCCGGAGGCGCCAGAGACCAGCGAGCCGGCGGAGACCGAGACGCCGGAGGCGACCGAGACCCCGGAGGCCACGGAGAGCGGGAAGCCCCAGCTGCCGGAGGCCGCGGCTCACGGGCAGGCCACGGCGGCGGCGGCGAAGAAGAAGGGCGTCGAGGAGCGCACGGCGCACCGGTCGCCCCGCGCGGCCGAGGTCTCCCACGCCGGAGGCGTCGGGACACCCGCAGCGGACACCCACCCCACCCCGAGCGCGTCCGACGACCAGGGCGAGGACGCGAACGACGACTCGCACGACTCGGGCGACGACGCGAGCGAGCACGGCAAGCACCACCAGGGTGGCGACGGCGACCACGGTGGCGACGGCGACCACGGTGGCGACCACGGCGGGTCCGGCGGCTCGGACGACTGAGCGCAGCGCCCCGTCGCCTCGTGCAGAGGTCACGCGGCCACCCTCCCGGTCGGCCGCGTGACCACCCTGCGCCCTCCTCAGCCGCCCCCGGGCTGCTGCAGGAGGTAGGCCGGGTGGGTGGGCACCGACCCGGTGGTGACGAGGTGACGACCGAGCAGCACCGCGCCGTCGAGCGCACCGCCGCGAGCTGCGCCACGACGGGCGCCGTACCGGGCGAGGTGCCCGTCGAGGGCGCCGACGACCTGGGACGCCGCGAGGAGACCTCCCGTGGCCACGAGCGTCGGGTCAGGCAGCCCGGCGGCCGCAGCCAGCAGCGACTCCGCGAGCAAGCGTCCCGCGTCGGCGCACACCCGGGCCGCCACCGGGTCGACCGCCGCCGCCGCCGTGACGAGGGGGGCGACCGACGCGAGCCGCTCGGGGGCGTCGGGGCCGGTCATGACGAGGCGCGGCCATCCGGCGGGGTCACCGAGCAACGACGTGGCCGCCTCCAGGAGGACCGGCGAGCCGCCGGCCAGCCCGTCGAGGGCTCGCAGCGCAGCCCGGAGCCCCTCGAGGCCGACCCAGGCGGCCGACCCGTGGTCGCCGAGCACGTGGCCCCAGCCGTCCACGCGGTTCCAGTGCGTGTCGAAGTCGGTGCCGAACGCGACGGCGCCGGTCCCGGCTGCCACGACCGCGCCGGGCCGGACGCCGCCGAGCGCGCCGACGAGGTTGGCGACGGCGTCGCTGACCACCACAGTGGTCGCGGCCCGCAACCCCGAGGCGACCGCGTCGATCACGGCGTCGCGGTCGGCGAGAAAGAGCAGGCCGCGCATCGACCAGACGACCGCGGCGTCCGACAGGTCGGGGTCGTCGAGCAGCCCACGTACGGACGTGACCAGGGCCTCCACGTCGATCCCGTTGGTGCCCAAGCGAGCTCCGTCCGCCGTACCGACGGTCGGCGACGTGCCCGCGGAGGCCGACGCGTCGACGCTCGTGAGTCGCAGCCCCGAGCCGCCGACGTCGACGGCCACGACGCGCCTCAGCACGCCCCGGCCAGGACCCCCGCTCGCACCCACCACGCAGGCGAGCCGATCACTTGGCCATGCCGGCGGTCAAGCCCGCCACGATCTGCTTGGTCGCCACGAGGAACAGCAGGATGAGCGGGACCGTCGTGATGACGAGCCCGGCGAAGACGGCGGAGTAGTTCGTCGCGTTCTCGCCGAAGAAGCTCGTCAGACCGACGGGAAGCGTGTACTTGTCGTCACGGCGCAGCAGCACGAGCGGGAAGAGGAAGTCGTTCCAGATCGGCACGAACCGGAAGACGGCGACGGTCGCCACGGCCGGTCGCACGAGCGGCACCATGATCCGCCAGAACGTCTGCCAGTGGTTCGCGCCGTCGAGTGCGGCGGCCTCCTCGAGCTCGGTGGGCAGCTGCCGGAAGAACGTCGTCAGGACGAAGATCGAGAACGGCACGCCGGACGCGGCGTACATCAGGGACAGCCCGAGCCGGGAGTCGATGAGGCCGAGGCCGTCGAAGAGGTAGAAGATCGGCAGGATCGCCAGGTGGATCGGCAGCATGAGGCCGGACAGGAAGAGCGACTCCAGCCACCGGAACACGCGCGAGCGGCCGCGGGCCAGGGCGTAGGCCGCCATCGTGGCCACCGACGTCGAGATGGCGACTGCCCCCACCGTGACCGCCAGCGAGTTGCCGAAGTACGTCGCGAAGCTGCCGGCGGTCCACGCCTCGACGTAGCTGGCGGTGGTGGGGGGCGACGGCAGGCCGAGCGGGTCGGTGATGAGCTCGGAGTTGGACCGGAACGAGCTGCTCACCATGAGCAGCAGCGGCACGAGCGCGAGGGCCGCGTAGGCCCAGAGCAGGACGCTCGCGGTCGCGCCGCCGACGGGCCGGCCCGTACCAGAGGGGCGCCGCCGGCCGGGTCCGGCCGACGCGGGCGGCCTCGCCTCTGCTGCAGGGGCCTGCGACGACGCGGGGGTGACGACCGCGGTGGTCATGCGGTGATCCTCCGCTCGTGCCGGCGGAGCACGGCCGTGGCCAGGTACGCGCCTCCGAAGATGAGGACGAACAGGAGCGTGGCCAGGGCCGACGAGCTGCCGATGGCGTCGGTGGCGCCGGAGTCGAAGGCCGTCCGGTAGAAGAGCAGGGAGACGAAGTCCGTTGCGCCCGCAGGGTTTCCGGTCGAGCCACCGAACGCGTACGGCAGTGCGAACGCCTCCATGGCGAAGATGAACGTCAACACCGACACCGTGCCGACGGCCGGGACGAGCAGGGGCAGGGTGATGCGGGCGAACGCCTGCCGGTTCGAGGCGCCGTCAACCCGGGCAGCCTCCGTCAGCTCGTCGGGCACCCCACCGAGAGCCGCGCCGTAGAGCAGGACCGGGAACCCGATCCACTGCCAGACGCTGACGAGGATCACCACCCACAGGGCCGTCTTCGGGTCGCCGAGCCACGGCAGGGCCCACGACCGGAGCCCGATGTTCGTCAGCAGCGTGTTCACCGGCCCGAACGTCGGCGAGAGGAGCAGCGTCCACAGGTAGCCGATGACGATCGGGCTGACGAGATAGGGCATGGCGTAGAGCGTCTGGAGCGCGCGTCGCGTCCGTGGGCGGGTGTGCAGCAGGTAGGCGACGCCGAGACCGAGGGTGTTCTGGACGATCATCGTGCCGACGAAGAAGAGCACGTTGTGCAGCAGGGCCCGCGGCAGGTCGGTGGTGAACGGTGCCCGGGTGAACAGGGTGACGAAGTTGTCCACCCCCGCGAACGCCCCGCGCGTCGTGCCCTCCCAGTCGAAGAAGGCGTACGAGAACGCCGTGAGCATCGGGTAGAGCACGAAGACGGCGAAGAGGGCGAGCGCGGGGGCGACGAAGAGCAGTCCGGTGCGGCGCCTCATGCTGTGCCTTTCGGGTCGAGCGTCAGGCGCTCGGCTTGAACCAGGTCTTGACGCCGGAGTCGAGCTCGGAGCTGACAGCGGTGGCGTCCTTGGCGCCGAGGAGCATCTCCTGCAGGGCCTTGCCGAAGATGTCGGTGCCCGACGGCGAGCCGTACCGGAAGTCGGTGAGGAGCAGGTACGGCGAGCCGGAGCGCGTGTAGCTGTCGCTCATCTGCTTCAGGAGCGGGTCGGACGGGTCGACGCCGGGCACGGCCGAGATCTGCTTGACCTCGTCGCTGACCATCTGCCCGAACTCCTTGGTGGTCATCCACGTGACGAGCTCGGTCGCCTCCTTCGGGTGCTTCGACCGGGCCGAGACGGCGAAGTTGCCATCGGCCCACCCCGGGGTCGTTGCGGTGGACCCGCTCGGCGAGCCGGGGGGCGGGGGCACCTGGAAGACGCCGATCCTGACGTTCGGGTTGGCCTTCTGGAGGACGCCGAGGTCGAACGAGCCGCCCGGGATCATCGCCGCCTTCTCGGCCGAGAAGAGGGTCTGGGCGTCGGTCGCCGCCACGCCGGTGACGTTCTCGGGCATGTACTTCGCGAGGTCACCGACGACCTTGACCGAGGCCACCCAGTCGGGGTCGGTGAAGGACTTCTTGCCGCTCAGGACCTGCTCCTGGAAGGCCTTGCCGCCGAAGCGGGGCGCGGCGAGCACCTCGTGGACGATCGGCAGCGTCCAGTCGTCCTTGGCGCCGACGGCGATCGGGGTGACGCCGGCTGCGGCGAGCTTGTCGTTGGCGGCGATGAACTCGTCCCACGTGGTCGGGGCCTCGAGGCCGTTCTTGTCGAACAGGCCCTGGTTGTAGAACATCTGGACCGTCTGGCGCGCGAGCGGGACGGAGTAGATCTTGCCGTCCTCCTTGCCCTTGGCGCTCGCGACGACGTTCTCGTCCCAGCCGGTGAGGTCGACCTTGCCGTCGAGGGGCAGCAGCGACCTGCTCGCGACGGTGGTCTGCAGCTGTCCGTAGGAGCGGACCTGCGGAACGTCGGGGCCGTTCGACCCCGCAAGCCCGGTGGCGAGGATCTTGTTGTACTCCGTCGCCTTGAACGCCTTGACGTCGACGGTGACGCCCGGGTGGGCCTTCTCGTAGGCGGCGAAGATCTTCTTGTAGGCGGCCTCGTCCTCGACGCGCCACGACCACACGGTCAGCGTCACGTCACCGGCCCCCGAGCCCGACCCGCTCGAGCCGCCCGAGGAGGGTGAGCAGGCCGCGACGACGAGCGCGCCGGAGACGGCGGCCAGCGCCAGGAGGGTGCGGCGGCGGGGCCGCGACGGACCGGTGCGGGCGCTGTCTCTTATACACATCTCCGAGCCCACGAGACGCGTAGTAATCGGGGGGGGGGGGTTGCGGTTTGGGAGGGGGGGGGGGGGGGGGGGGGGGGGGGGGGGGGGGGGGGGGGGG
>NZ_JBNDHY010000033.1:0-35133 GCF_056755315.1 Monashia sp. HAY1-2A | reverse complement strand
TCCGTCGTCGGCAGCGTCAGATGTGTATAAGAGACAGGGGGTGGGTCGCGTGGTGGGCGGACGCGTCGCCCGGGTCAGCAGCCGGTGGCCGGCTGGCGGAAGCCCGGGAACGGGTTGAGGTCACCCATGAAGGTGTAGCGGCCACCCGCCCCGCTCTGTGTCGGCTCGGTGCCGGCCGCGTTCGGCGGCAGGCGCAGGAACCACGGGAAGAGCGCCTCGTCCTCGGGGTGGTAGGCGCCGTCGGCGCTCCGCGTCCCGTTCGGGTTGGGACCCTGGCGGAACGTGTTGGTGCCCTGGGCGAAGCCGATGGCGACGACGGGGTCGCCGGTCTCGAGCACCGAGGTGCAGCCGTACTGCGGGGCGGTCGGCGTCAGCCACGGCTCGACCGTGTTGTTGACGAAGGGGTCGTCGCCCCACTCGGCGATCTCGTGGCTGATGGCGTGGATGTCCTGCAGCGCCCAGTAGGTGCCGCCGTCGGGCCGCGCGTAGATGCCGGGGCTGACGTACGACGCCCAGGCGAACGTCTGGACGGCCGCGTTGCCCTGCGATTTGCCGGTGCCGTAGCGGTTCCCGGCGGCGACGGTGCCGTGGTAGCCGATGACGCAGCAGTCGGTCAGCGACTTGCCGGTGTGCAGCAGGATGTCGTCGGTGAGGTAGAGCGGCAGGTGCGTCGGGTCGGCGGTCGACTCGAGGTTGGTGATCTGGGCCGACCACCAGCCGATGTCGACGCTCGCGAAGACCACACCGCGACCGCTCTGCAGCAGCCCACCCTGGTTGCTCGGCACCGTGAACGTCACGGGCGACAGGACGTTCGGGTGCAGCCGCAGGTGGTACGGGCTCGCGCCGGTCCTGTCGAACTGGGCCCGCATCGTCGCGTCCTCCAGCTGGAGCGGCACGCCGGCATCCTCCTGCGACAGCAGACCGCCGGGCCCGCGCACGAGCGCCGGCGCGTTCGGGAAGGCGCCGGCAGCGGTGGCGGCCGTCGTCGACCCGTAGTCACCGGTGGCGAACTGCGGCGAGGCGAGGGTCGCCGGCAGGACGGTCGACCCGTCGAAGGTACGGCCCGCGACGACGACCCTGATCGGGGTGATGTCGACCTGGACCGTGACGTCGCACGCCGAGCCGCTGCACGAGTGCGGGTCGGCCCCGACCATGTTGTAGCCGTAGGTTCGCCCGTCGGACGGGTCGGCCTGGGTGCCGTACCAGTGGGGCACGGTGCGGGTGGTCGGGAGGACCTTCGCGCCTCCCATCGTCACCGACTCGGCCTTGAGGGCGTCGTCGCTGATGACCTGCGGCTCGGACGTCGTGGGTGTGCCCGCCGTCGCCGCTCCGGCGGCCACCACGAGTGACGCGGCGGCGACCAGGGCTGATGCTGTGGAACGCAGTCTCATGTGCTGCTCCATCCATGGGTTCCTTGTGGTGACCCCCGATATGGCGGAATGTAGTGCCCGCGAGGCGCTGGTGGGCCGTATCGACGCGGACGGAATTCGTTGGGCACCAACGGATTTCATGCAACTCACAGCCTTCCCTCAGAGGGAGGTCACGATGCCTCCAGCAAGCATCCAGCGATCGCCCAGCGGAGGCGCTCGAGGAAGGGGCTAGGTTGCTGCCGTGGACACCGACGAGATCCTGACGCTGCTGCGCGAGGTCGCCGAGGAGGTGGTCAACCCGCGGTTCCGGTCCCTCGCCGACGGCGAGGTGCACGAGAAGAACCCGGGCGACCTCGTCACGGACGCGGACCGCGAGGCCGAGGTGCTCATCACCCGGGCGCTGCTCGACGCCCACCCGGACGCCGTCGTCCTCGGGGAGGAGACCTTCGCGTCGGACCACACCCTCATGGACCGGTACGCGGCCGCGCCGCACGCCTTCACCCTCGACCCGGTCGATGGCACGAAGAACTTCGTGCACGGCTCGCCGGACCACGCCGTCATGGTCAGCGAGACCGTCGACGGGCAGGCGGTCCGCTCGTGGATCTGGCAGCCCCAGCACGGCCGCGGCTACGTCGCCGAGCGGGGCGCGGGCTCCTGGCGCCACGACGACCGGGGTGCGACCCGGCTGACCGTGCCCGCCCGTGACGACTCGGCTGACGCCTCGGGTGACGCGTCGGGCGTGCCGTCCGGTGACGTGTCGGGTGGCGCCTCTGCTGACACCGCAAGGGAGGCGCCCGGCGACCCCTCCGACCGTGCGAGTAGCGGGGCCGGGCTCCGCGGCCGCACGTCGCGCCGGGCGTGGATCGGCCGCAGCCTCGGCGGCCTGCCGCCGCTCGAGCTGACGTGGGTCTCCTGCGGCATCGACTACCCGAAGCTCGTCGAGGGCGCGGCCGACTACGTGCTCTACGCGCGCGGCGCGCCGTGGGACCACGTTCCCGGGTCGCTCCTGCTCGCCGAGGCGGGCGGCGTCCTCGGCCGGGCGGACGGGCAGCCCTACTCGCCGCGCGACACCGCCCCGCCGGGGCTCGTCGCGGCCGGGGCGCCGACCGTCTACGACCGGGTCGTCGCGGCCCTCGCCGCCGGCACGCACTGAGCTCGCCCACGATCGAGGCTCCGGGCGGGTGACGCCGACGGGTGCTCCTGCCCGGCTCCACGACTTCTGCGACGTTCGCACCCGTTTCGCGTATCACCAGCCGGCATCGGTGCCACCGTTGGTCGGAGGGCTTCGCAGCAGCCCCCGGCAGTCCTCTTGCAGCTCTCTGCAGTCCCCAGGATCGAGGCGGTGGGTCGGATGACGAGCAACGATCTGGTCGTGGTGCTCCCGGGCATCACGGGCAGCACCCTCGGGGTGCGCGGCACGGACGGGTCCCCCGCCGCTTCGAACCTCATCTGGGCACCGAGCGCCGGTGCGGTCTGGAAGATGTTCACCGGCGGCGACTCGGTGCTCAAGCACGCGCTGCCGGCCGGCATCGGCGACGACCACCCGGGCGACGGCGTCGAGCCGGTCGCCCTCATGCCGGACGTCCACGCCATCCCCGGCATCTGGACGCCGATCCGGGGCTACGACGTCCTCGTGTCGGCGCTGGAGAGGCTCGGCTACCGACGCGGCGACGGGGCCCAGCCGCCCACCCTCATCGCCTTCGCCTACGACTGGCGCCTGTCGAACCGCTACAACGGCCGGCGGCTCGGCACCGTCGTCGAGCCCGCGCTCGAGCGCCTGCGCGCCCGCGGTGGGCAGTGGGCCGACGCGAAGGTCGTCTTCGTGTGCCACTCGATGGGTGGCCTCGTGGCCCGGTGGTACATCGAGAAGTGCGGCGGCGCGGAGGTGACCCGCAAGCTCGTGACGCTCGGGACGCCGTGGCGCGGGGCCACGGACGCCCTCGAGCAGCTCGTCAACGGGGTGCGCAAGGGCATCGGGCCCCTGTCGGTCGACCTGACGCAGTTCGCCCGGAGCATGCCGTCGCTGCACCAGCTGCTCCCGGAGTACGCGTGCATCGGCGGCGCCCCCGGGGCAGGCGGCGATTGGGCCAAGACGACCGAGGTGCAGGTGCCGAACCTCGACACCGCCATGGTCGCCGACGCGATGGCCTTCCACACCGACCTGCAGGCCGTCGAGGCCGCCCGGCCGGCGAGCCGGGACACCGCCCACCTGGTGCTCGGGGTGCGCCAGCCCACGCAGACCACGGTGACCTTCCGGGACGGCCGGGCGGTCACGTCGCAGACGTTCGGGTCCGACGACGACTACGGCGACGGCACGGTGACGCTGACCGGCGCCGTCGGCCTCGGCGAGACCCTCGACACCAACCTCGCGGTCCGGGTGCCCGACCAGCACACCAACCTCCAGTGCAACCCGGTCGTCCTCGACCAGGTGCAGGAGATCCTCACGGCCAAGCCGGTGCGCCGCCGCGACCTCGCCACCGTCAGCGTCCGGGCGGTCGTGCCCGACCTCGTCACCGACGGGCACGCGCTGCGCGTCGCCTTCGACCTCGAGCACGACGACCCCGACGCCGGCCCTCCCGACCAGGCGGTGACCGTCACCGTCCGCAGCGAGGGCGGGGCCGTGCTCGCCACGGCGGAGCCTCGGGTCCGGGCAGGGCACGGCTCGGTGCGGTTCCCGGAGCTGCCGCCCGGCACGCACACGGTGACCATCACCGGGTCCGGCCCGGTGTCGACGGTTCGACCGGTCACCTCCACCACCCTCGTGTGGCCGACCGCCACCTGAGGCGACGGGTGCCGGCCGGCGGGCGAATCCCGGTGGCGCGTGTCGGTGGCGGGTGCTGAGGTGGGGGGATGACAGACACCGCAGCACCCGACCCCACGCCGACGCCCACACCGACACCCGGCCCGGGCGACCGCATCGGCTGGGACTGCGTGGCCCTCGACTGCGCCGACGCGGCCGGCGTCGCGCAGTTCTACGCCGACCTCCTCGGCGGCACCGTGGTGGCCGATGCCGACGGCGACTGGTTCAACGTCGTCTGGGACGGCCCGCGCATCGCCACCCAGCTGGCCCCGAACCACGAGTCGCCGGACTGGCCGCGCGGCCAGCAGCAGGTGCACCTCGACTTCGTCGTCGTCGACATCGCGGCCGCTCACGAGCGGGTCCTCGCCCTCGGTGGCGCGGCCCTGGACCCGGTGGAACCGCCGCAGCCGGCGCCCGAGCGCGGCTTCCGCGTCTACGCCGACCCGGCGGGGCACCCGTTCTGCCTGTGCCGCCCCACCCGCGACGCCTGGGGCTGAGGCGGGCCGACGTCACGCCGCCGGCAGGTCGATGCCGAACCGGTTCGCGAGCACCTCGTGCACGTGCGCCTCGTCGACCTGTCGCTCGTCCCGCACGCCGTGCGTCGTCGTGATGAGCCGCGTGCCGCTCAGGGTGATGCGCCCGGTGGCCGTCAGCACCGAGGCGAGCCGCTGCCGCGTGAAGTGGCTCTCGGCCGAGGTCTGCTGCCACTCGTTGCGTGCGGCGAAGTCGGACAACGGGTGCGGGCGGGTCGTGAACAGGTACCGGGCGGCCCACTCACCGCCGGCGGGACGCTCCCGGTACGCCCACGTGTCGCCGTCCCGCACGAGGCCGACGTCGGTGCCGCGCTCGCGGCGCACGAACCCGTCACGCAGCGGCATCGGCTCGATGAACCCCGCGCCGAACCCGACGTCGGCGAGGACCGGCTCGTCCATGTCCCCGCTCGCCACGACGAGCGCGAGGTGGTCGTACTCCGGCGTGAACCCCCCGTCCGCCGTGGCCACCCGAGCCGACACCAGGTCGACGTGGAACCCGGCCGTGCGCAACAGCGCCGCGAAGAGACCGTTGAGCTCGTAGCAGTAGCCGCCGCGCCGGTGCCGGACCACCTTGTCGACCAACGCGTCGAGCTCGAGGCGGATCGGCCGGCCCAGGTGGATGTCGAGGTTCTCGAACGGCACGACGAGCAGGTGGGCCCGGTGCAGGCTCGACAGCGCCGCGAGCGTCGGGGCCGCCGGCAGGGTCGCACCGATGCGGCGGGCGTAGGCGTCGGCATCCGCCGCGGTGAGGGTCTGCGTGCCCGAGGTGGGGTCCATGGGCGTCATCGTGCGACCTCGAGCGCACCTGAGGTCAAGGCGTCAGGACCGCGGCGTGGCGGGCAGCGGCAGGGTCAGGCCCACGAGCGTGACGCCGCGACCGTCCCGCTCGAAGCCGGTGCGGTCGAGTAGGTCGTGGGCGGCCCGACGCAGCACGTCCGTGGCGAGCGAGGGTGCCGGCAGCGGGCCGCGTTCGATCACCTGCACGCCGTCGTCGTAGCGGACGTGCACCTCGAGGCGTGCCGGCAGGCGCAGCGGGCCGTCGAGCCCCGACACCCGCTGGACCGCCCGCGCGATGCACTCGTCGAGGACGGCGAGGACCTTGGAGCGGGTCCGGGTGGCGGCCAGCGACCGCGTCGCACTGACCGACCGGCGTGGCCCCGGCAGGCGGACGGTGGCGTCGTCGGTGCCCGCGGCGATCGACACGAGGCGTCGCGCCATCGCCGTGGAGACGACCCCCTTGAGCCGCTGCTCGTCCCAGCCGTAGAGGTCGGAGACGACGAACAGGCCTGCGGCGTGGAGCTTCTCGTACGTCGTGGGCCCGACACCCCAGAGGTCGTCGAGCCGGAGCCGGGGCCGCACCCGGGCCTCGGTCTCGGAGTCGACGACGACGAGGCCGTCCGGCTTGGCGCGCCGGCTGGCCAGCTTGGCCATGAGCTTGGTGCGCCCGACGCCGATGCTGACCGGGAGGCCGACCTCGGCCCTGGCCGCGCGTCGGAGCGCGGCCGCCATGCCGGCGGGGTCACCGCGGTCGCGGCCCGTGACGTCGAGGAACGCCTCCTCCATGGAGCCCGGCTCGACGAGGGGGGTGAACGAGCGGAAGACGTCGAACAGCCGTCGTGAGGCGTCCTCGTAGGCATCGGCCCGGTAGCCCACGACGAGCACCTCGGGCCACCGACGGCTGACCATCCGCGTCGACATGCCGGCGTGCACGCCGAGCGCCCTGGCCTCGTAGGACGGGCACGCGACGACCTCGTGCGCGACCACCATCGGCCGCCCGCGCAGCCGCGGGTCGTCGCGCTGCTCGACCGAGGCGAAGAACGCGTCGGCGTCGGCGTGCAGGAGGACCACGGGCCCATTCGACACGCGACCGGCGACAGCACGCCAGGGCGGGTGGGGCAGGCGTCAGTAGCCGGCGTGGTCGAGCGCCTCGGCCGTCAGCTGGCGGCCGAGCTCGATCATCTCGGCGGCCCGGTGGAAGTCCAGGGTCCGCACGGCGTTCGACGGGACGGTGACGAGGACGTCGGGCGGGTTGCTCGCCATGCGGTAGCGAGAGATGAGGGCGCTCATGGTGTCGAAGGACATGGTGAGCAGGTCGACGGTGCCGATGTCGGCACGGCCCGGGACGAGCACCTCGGCCGCGGCCTGCCGGACGACGTCGGAGGCGTCCGGCGCGACGGTCAGCTCGGCGTCGACCTCGCGGCCGTGGGAGAACCGGCTCGTGATCGACCGGACCCGCTCGGAGTCGAGGACCTCGGCGGCGCTGCGGCGCAGTCGCAGCGCCCACTCTTCGCGGGGCCGCTGCTCGGAGGACTCCTTGACCGGTGTCGCGGTGCCGGTCGAGGACCGCATGCCGGACAGCGACACCGCGATCGTGACGTCGGCCGGCGCGGCGGCCGTCGGCTCGATGGGGATGGGGTTGATGAGGCCGCCGTCGACGAGGACCCGCCCGTTGATGACCGCCGGCGTGATGACGCCGGGGATGGCGATCGAGGCGCGGATCGCCTGCTCGACCGGCCCGCGCTGGAACCACACCTCGCGGCGGGCGTTGATGTCGGTGGCGACCGCCGTGAACGGGATCGGCAGGTCCTCGATCGTCGCACCGTCGAGGATCTCGCCGACGCGGGCGATGATGCGCTCGGCCCGGATCGCGCCGCCGAGCCCGCCGAGCCCGGTGAGGTTGAGGTCGAGGAGCCGCCACACCTCGCGCTGGGTCAGGCTCCGCGCCCACTCCGTGTACGCGTCGAGCCGTCCGGCCGCCGCGAGCCCGCCGACGAGGGCGCCCATCGACGTACCGGCGATGGCGACGACCTCGATGCCGCGCTCGGCGAGCACCTCGAGCGCGCCGATGTGCGCGTAGCCCCGGGCTCCGCCCGACCCGAGCACGACCGCCGCACGCGTCCCGTCAGCCACGTTCCGACGATACGACCTCGGCGCCGGTCGGGTGGCCGGGCCGGGGTGGTGTCGGTCACGCCCGGGGCAGCACATCCCGCGTTCTCCCGCGTTCTCCGACGTTCTCCCGCGTTCGGCCACGGCGCCGGCCGCGGACGCCTAGCGTCAGGCGAATGACAGGGGACGAGCCACTCGCCGAGGGTGAGAAGCGGGTGAGGCTCCGGTACGCCGGCGCCTGCGTGCGGTGCGGTGCGCACCTGGACCGCGGAGCACCTGCCATCCACTCCCGGGTGACCCGCACCGTCCGCTGCGTGGACTGCCACACCTCCTCGGAGCCGAGCCCCGCGGACCTGCCGAGCGCGCTGCCGCTCGTCGACGGGACCGCAGGCGCGTCGGCCCGGCGCGAGCACGACCGGCGCCGCCGCGCCCGGGAGGGGCGGGTGCGCGCCCGCGCACCTCGCCTCGGTGGCCTGCTCCTCGCCCTCTTCGCCGACCCGCAGAGCACCAGGGCGTGGGAGACGGGCGCGCGCGGCGAGGAGCACGTCGGCTCGGCCCTCGACGCCGCCGCGGGTCCCACGTTCCGCGTGCTGCACGACCGGCGCGTGCCGGGCTCGCGAGCCAACCTCGACCACGTCGTCGTCTGCGCCCAGGGGGTCGTCGTGGTGGACGCCAAGCGGTACAGGGGACGGCCGCGGCACGTCGTCGAGGGCGGCTTCCTGCGTCCGCGGGTCGACCGGCTGCTCGTCGGGACGCGGGACCGGACCGGGCTCGTCACCGCCGCGCACCGTCAGGTCGACGTCGTGCGTGCCGGGCTCGGTGCGGACGTCGACGTCGACGTCACCGCGGCGCTCTGCTTCGTCGACGCGGACTGGCCGCTCATCGGCGGGTCGTTCGTCATCGACGGTGTGGCCGTGACGTGGGCCCGACGCCTGGTGTCCGTGCTCAGCCGGCCGGGCCCCCTCGACGCGGAGGCGGTCGCCGCCCTGCACCGGCGGCTCGCGTCGGCGCTGCGCCCGGCCTGAGGGACCTGCGGTCAGGCGTCGGGGTCCTCGCCGGTGAGGCCGTCGACGTTCTCGCGCAGGAGGTCGATGTGGCCCACGTGGCGTGCGTACTCCTCGACCATGTCGACGACGACGCGACGCGTGTCCGGCGTCCGTCCGTCCCGCCACGTGAACGCCGCCGGGTGGTCGAGCCCTCCGTCGGCGAGGGCCTCGGCGAGCCGTCGGCGCGACCGGTCGCACGAGGTCTCCCACAGGGCGAGCAGCTCCTCGGGGGAGTCGTCGGCGGCGGTGCGGAACTCCCAGTCCGGGTCGGCGTCGAAGTCGACCGACGCCCAGGGCTCGCCGAGGGCCAGGCCGTGCAGCCGGTTGCCGAACCAGTGGTCCTCCACGAGCGCCAGGTGCTTGAGCAGGCCGCCGAGCGTCAGGCTGGAGGGCCCGAGCCGCCGGCGCATGCCGTCGGCGTCGACGCCGCTGCACTTCCACCGCACGTAGCCGCGGACCCGCTCGAGCTCGCCGAGGAGCATCTGGACCTCGGTGCCGGCGACCGGCGGGTGCGAGGGCGGCGGGAGGAAGGGGGAGAGGTCGGAGCGGTCGGAGAGGTCGGTCGGCGCCGGGTGCGAGGTGTCCATGGCGGCGACGGTATTCCCGGTTGCGGACGATCCGCAGCCGCAACGGATGTGGCGGCGCTGGGTGCGTCGGTGACCGTTGGGGCCGCTTTGTCACTGGTGCATCGCCGACCATGTGACGCAACGCTGACGAAGAGCGGCAACGGCGACGCGTCGGATCAGCTCTGGCCCTCAGCCGGCGTTGAAGCCGCCGTTGCCGTGGGGCAACCAACCAGCCCCTCTCGGCCGCACAACCGGACTGCGGGCCGCGCGCTCGCCCGGGTGTCGTGAATGTTCAAGCCGCAGAGGCCACCCCGCGCCTAGCCTCGGCGTCATGAGTGACACCACCACCACGTCCGCGACGAGCCGAGCCGCCACCGGCGCCCACACGACGAACGGCGTGCCGCACGGGTCGACGAGCCTCACGCCCTTCATCGCCGTGCCCCGGGCGGCCGAGGCGATCCGGTTCTACGCCGACGTCTTCGGCGCCCGGGTTGTCGACGTCACCGAGATGGGCGGCGTCGTCGTCCACGCCGACCTCGACCTCGGTGACGGCCACCTGCAGCTCGGTGAGCCGATGCCCGACTACCACCTCGTGGGCCCGCCGGACGGCGAGGACGACTGCTACTCCCTGGGGCTCTACCGCCCGGACGTCGACGCCGTCGTCGAGCGGGCGCTCGCCGCGGGCGCGACGCTGCGCGAGCCGGCGACCGACTTCGTCTCGGGTGACCGGTACGCCAGCATCCGGGACCCGTTCGGCGTCCGGTGGAGCATCCTGACGCGGGTCGAGGACCCTGTCCGAGGAGGAGAGCGCGCGACGCGTCCGCGACTGGGCCGCGCAGGCCGCGCAGGCCTCCCAGGCCTCGCAGCAGGACGCGCAGGGCTGAGCGGCAGCCGTCACAGGTAGTCGAGGTCGAGCGCGTCGAGGCGCGCCTCGTCGGCGACGAGGTCGATGCTCACGACGTGCCCGCCCTCGACGGTGAAGGCGAAGACGACCTTCGGCACGCCGTGCAGCATCCACACCGCTCCGACGCGCCCGTCGATGGCGGCGAGCCGGGCTCCCCGGGCGCGTCCGTCGAACATCGCGGCGACGGCCTCGCGGCCGCGCAGCTCCGCCGGTGACCCCATGAGCGCGGCGGCCGCATCGGACCGGACGACGACGCCGGGGTCCAGCAGCTCGAGCAACCGGCGGAGGTCACCACCCCGGGAGGCCGCGAGGAAGGCCTCGACGACCTCCCGCTGTCGCGACCTCGCCACCCTGTCCGCGGCCCGGACCGCGGCACCGACGCGCTCGGCGTCGAGGTCGACGTCCGAGGCCCGGACCCGGCGCCGGGCCCGGCTCGCGAGCTGACGCGTCGCGGCGGGGGAGCGGTCGAGCACGTCGGCGATCTCCTCGAAGGGCAGCCCGAACAGGTCGTGCAGGACGAAGGCGAGCCGCTCGGCCGGGGCGAGCGTGTCGAGCACGACGAGCAGCGCCAGCCCCACGGAGTCGGCGAGCTCGGCCTCCCCGGCCGGGTCGGGGGCGCGCCTCCCGCCGATGGGCACGACGGTGGCGTCGCCGCCCGGGGACTCGGTCCCGGCGGTGTCCCACAGGTGCTCGCGGCGCGCCGACCGGGACCGCAGCATGTCGAGGCTGATCCGGGCGACGACGGTCGTGAGCCACCCACCGAGGTTGGCCACGTCCCCGGTGTCGGTCCGGCTCAGCCGCAGCCAGGCCTCCTGGACGGCGTCGTCGGCCTCCGTGGGGGAGCCGAGCACGCGGTAGGCCACGGCCCGCAGGTGCGGTCGGTGGTCCTCGAAGCGTCGGGCCAGCCAGTCCGGTGTCGTGTCCATCCCCGTGTCCATCCCCGTGTCCATCGCCGTGCCCATCGCCGTGCCCATCGCCGTGCCCATCGCCGTGTCACATCCTCCGTGTCTCGTCCGTCATGCCGTTGACGGGCCGCACCGGCCCGATGTGACACCGGCACCGCCGGGCACCCGACCACCCGCGAGAAGGAGCAGCCATGCCCAGCATGAACACCATCGTCTACGCCGTCACCGACCTCGAGGCCGCGAAGGCCGCCTTCACCGCCCTCCTCGGCGACCCGCACACCGACCAGCCGTACTACGTCGGCTTCACCGTGTCGGGCGTCGAAGTGGGCCTGGACCCCAACGGCAGCCGGAAGGGCCTGGCCGGTCCGCTGCCGTACTGGACCGTCGATGACATCACCGCCTCGCGTGACGCGCTCGTCGGCGCGGGGGCCACCGTCGTTCAGGAGCCGACCGAGGTGGGCGGGGGTCGGCGAACCGCCGTCGTCGCGCTGCCCGACGGGAGCCACGTCGGCATCCTCCAGGACTCCGTCGCCTGACCGGAGCATCCTCTTCGGGAACCCCGCGGCCCGGTGTCGTCGATCGTGACGGCAGCGGGCCGTCGCCGGTCCGAGGCCTGGTCGGGAGCCCGAAAACCCTTGGGCCCCAATGCTTCACCGCTCGCGGGAGGGGTGCCGGCACGCACTCCCCTGACCGCGTCGACGCGTGGCCGTGGGGGACGGCGCGGACCCCCGAGGACCCGAGGGTCTTGCGCTCTGCCGCGGGACGTGTGCAGGATGGATATGGATGTAAGCGCTTACAGACCCGGACAGGGCGACGGCACGGACTCGACGACGAGGCGGAGGTGGGCCCATGGCAGCCGAGCAGGCGGACCCCGCGCGCCGTGCCGCCGCTCCGCCCACCGCGTCCCCGACGGCCGCTGCCGCGGCTCCCGGCGGCGCGACGATCTACTCGGTCGCCGAGCGCGCCGGGGTCTCCATCGCGACGGTCTCGCGCGTCCTCCAAGGCGCCGACGTCGTGTCCGAGGCGACGCGTCGCAAGGTCCTCGACGCCGTCGACGAGCTCAACTACGTGCCGCTCGGCGCCGCCCGCAGCCTCGCGGTGCGCCACCACGAGGCGTACGGCCTCGTCCTGCCCGAGCTCAGCGGGCCCTACTACGCCGAGCTGCTCCTCGGCTTCGAGACGCGCGCCGCCGACCTCGGCCAGAGCGTCACCCTCCTGCTCACCGAGGGCAAGGCCGACGCCGCTCGTGCGGTCCGACGCCTCACCACCCGGGTCGACGCGATCGCCGTGCTCGGCTCGGCCGCCATGCCACCGGCCGTGGCCCGGGCCCTGCACGGCCGCAAGCCCGTCGTCATCATCGCGGGCGAGCCGCAGAGCGGCATCGAGAGCGTCGCCGCCGAGAACGTCCACAGTGCGGCCGAGCTCACCACCCACGTCCTCGGCCACGGCCGGCGTCGCCTCCTGTTCGTCGGTGACCCCGACGGGGCGCCCGACATCGCCGAGCGCCACGCCGGCTTCGTCGCGGCCCACCACGACGCGGGGCTCGAACCGGCCGAGCCACTCCGCGTCCCCTTCCGCGAGGCCGACGGCGAGCGCGTCGCCGACCGCGTCCTGTCCGGTGAGCTCGAGACCGACGCGCTCGTCTGCGCCAACGACGAGCTGGCCCTGTCGATCATGGCCCGGCTGCAGGACGCCGGTCGCGACGTCCCGGGGGACGTGGCCGTCGTCGGCTGGGACGACGTCATGACCGCCAGGTACGTGCGCCCGGGCCTCACGACCGTCCGGCAACCCGTCCACGAGCTGGGGGAGCTCGCGGCCGAACGCCTCCACCAGCGGGTCCAGGGGGCGCAGCCGCCGACCGAGCGCCGGGTGCTGCCGACCCGTGTGGTCATCCGTGGCTCGTGCGGCTGCGCGAGCCCGCGCTCACCGTCCGCGCCCGCGCCGCACCGTGTGCACGAGCAACCCACGCAGCATGCCCCAGAGAAAGAGAGAACACCCCGATGAGACGCACCACAGCCATCACCGTCGCGTGCATGACGGCCGCGGCCCTGACCGTGACCGCGTGCGGCCGGGGCTCCGACACCGGCGGCCCCGCCGCGGGCCAGACCGGCGCCGCCGTGAGCACCGGCAAGGCCACCGGCACCATCACCGTGTGGGCCATGGGCGCGGAGGGCGACAACCTGCCCAAGCTGGCCAAGGACTTCGAGGCGGCCAACCCCGGCGTCAAGATCCAGGTCACCGCCATCCCGTGGGACGCCGCCCACGACAAGTTCACGACGGCCATCACGGCCAACAAGACCCCCGACGTCGCCATGGTCGGCACGACGTGGATGGGCGAGTTCGCCGGCATGAACGCCCTCGACCCGACCCCCGGCCAGATCGACAAGTCCGTCTTCTTCGACGGCGCGCAGAAGACGACCGAGGTGGGCGGCACCTCGTTCGGCATCCCGTGGTACGTGGAGACGCGCGTCGTCTTCTACCGCACGGACCTGGCCAAGAAGGCCGGCTACGACACGGTCCCGACCGACTGGAAGGGCCTGCACGACATGGCCAAGGCCATGCAGACCAAGGCCGGCGCCAAGTGGGGCATCGGCCTGCAGGCCGGTGGCGAGGGGTCCTGGCAGACCCTCATGCCGTTCGCCTGGGGTGAGGGGGCCGACCTGACCAAGAACGGCGGCAAGGCCTACAACTTCGACAGCCCGCAGATGCTCAAGGCGGCGCAGTACTACCAGTCCTTCTTCACCGACGGCATCTCCGACAAGGCCGCACCCGCGACGCCGACGACCGAGCCGGACTTCGTCAGCGGCAAGGTGCCGATGTTCATCTCCGGCCCGTGGGAGATGGCCGCGGTCGAGAAGGTCGGCGGCCCCGGCTTCAAGGACAAGTACAACGTCGCGCCGATCCCGGCCGGGTCGCAGGGCTCCTCGTCGTTCGTCGGCGGCTCGAACTTCGTCGTCTTCAAGAGCACGAAGAACCGGGACACGGCCTGGAAGTTCGTCCAGTGGCTCACCGACCCGAAGGTCCAGGCCAAGTGGTACACGCTCTCGACCGACCTGCCCTCGGTGAAGAGCGCCTGGCAGGACCCGCAGCTGGCCTCGGACAAGAAGCTCGCGGTCTTCGGCAAGCAGCTCGAGACGGCCAAGGCGCCGCCGTCCTTCCCGACGTGGGAGCAGGCCGTCAAGGGTCTCGACACCGAGCTGGAGAAGATCACCAAGACCGGCGAGGACCCCGCCCAGGGGCTGAAGACGGCCCAGCAGCAGGCCGACTCCATCGGCACGGGCAGCTGAGACCATGACCGCCCGGACCGGCACGACGGGGTCTCCCACGGGACCCGTGTCGCCCGTCGCGGCGGGCGACGCGGCGGCACGTCCCGACGCGTCGCCCGGTGGGCCGTCCACCGGAACCTCCCGCCGGGCCGCGAAGGCGGTCCGGCGGGAGGGGCGGGCGGCGTGGATCCTCGCCCTCCCGTTCTGCCTCCTCTTCCTCGCCTTCACCGCGTGGCCGGTGCTCCAGTCGCTCTTCATGAGCATCACCGACACGAGGGCCCGCGACCTGCGCACCCCCTTCGCCGTCGACGTCGTCGGGTTCGAGAACTACGCCAAGGCGCTGTCCGACCCGCTCTTTCGCACCGCCGCGGGCAACACCGCCTACTTCGTCCTCGTCGGGATGCCCCTGACCCTCGTCGTGGCGCTCGCCGCCGCGGTCGCCCTCGACAAGGGCATCACCCGCTTCCGGGCCGCGTTCCGCCTCGGCTTCTACCTGCCGGTCATCACCTCGATCGTCGCGGTGGCCGTCGTGTGGCGCTTCCTCCTGCAGGACCCCGGCGGCCTCATCAACACGGCGCTCGGCTGGGTCGGCATCGAGGGACCGAACTGGCTCGGTGACCCGCACTGGTCGATGCCGGCGCTCATCCTCATGGCGTCGTGGCGCAACTTCGGCACCGCGATGATCATCTTCCTGGCCGGCCTGCAGGCGGTACCCGGCGAGCTGCACGAGGCGGCGGCCATCGACGGCGCCGGGGCCTGGAAGCGTTTCCGGCACGTGACGATGCCGCTGCTGCGTCCGACCCTGCTGTTCGTCATGGTCACGACGGCGATCGGCTACCTCCAGTTCTTCGAGGAGCCGTTCGTCATGACCAAGGGTGGCCCGCTGAACAGCACGATCTCGCTCTCCTACTACACGTACCAGCAGTTCGGCTTCGGCAACTACGCCCTCGCGTCGGCGATGAGCTACCTCATCTTCGTCGTCATCGCGGTCGTCACCGCCATCCAGTTCCGGCTGCTGCGAGAGAGGACCTGACATGTCCGTCGACACCGCACCCCGACCGACGCCGGAGGCGGGTGCCCGCCCGTCCGGGCGTTCCCGGGCCCCGCGCGCGGGCATGGTCGGCTCGGGCCAGGGCGGACGGTGGTGGCTCTACCTCGTCCTCGTCGTCGCCCTGGTGGCCGTCGTCGCGCCGTTCGTGTGGATGGTCCTCGGGTCCTTCAAGGGCGAGGGCGAGCTGCGCCAGGTCCCCCCGACGTGGTGGCCGCACAGCGCGTCCCTCGACAACTACACGCAGCTGTTCAGCAAGCTGAACTTCGGCCAGTACTTCTTCAACTCCATCGTCGTGGCGGTGGTCGTGATGGCCGGCAACCTCGTCTTCTGCTCGATGCTCGGCTACGCCTTCGCGATGCTCGAGTTCCGCGGAAAGCGTCCCCTGTTCCTCGCCGTCATGGCGACGCTGATGATCCCCGGCGTCGTGACGTTCGTGCCGCTGTTCGTCCTCGTCGCCAACGTGGGGCTCATCAACTCGCTGCCCGGCCTCTTCCTGCCGTTCCTCGTCAGCCCGTTCGGCGTGTTCCTCATGCGCCAGTTCATCCTCGGCCTGCCCCGGGACCTCCTCGACGCCGGACGCGTCGACGGCGCCGGCGAGCTGCGGATCTTCTGGCGGATCATCATGCCGCTGTGCGGTCCCGCGCTGGCGACGCTGGGCATCCTGACGTTCCTCGGCAGCTGGAACAACTTCCTCTGGCCGCTCGTCGTGGGCCAGACCGAGGACAAGTACACCCTCCCCGTGGCGCTGGCCCTCTACTCGACGGGCCAGAACAGCACCCACTACGGCCTGCTCCTGGCGGGCGCCACCGTCGTCATCCTGCCGATCCTCGTCGTCTTCCTCGTGTTCCAGAAGCGCTTCATCGAGGGCATCGCGACGACCGGCCTCAAGTAAAGGAACGGAGAACACCCGCATGTCCGACCGTCCCGGTCCCACCCCGTCCTCGACCCCGACCAGACGCAGCCTCCTCGTCGGCGGCGCCGCCGCCCTGGCCGCCTTCGCCCTCGCGCCGGCGGCGCCGGCCGGTGCCACCACCCGCACCGGCTCGGCCCCCGCCTTCCTGCGTGGCGGGCTCAACGCCCGGACGCGTGCGCTCGACGCGGCCCGCGTGCGCACGTGGGCCGCCGACACCTGGCGCAGCCTCGTCGCGATGACCGACCCCAGGACCGGCCTGCCTGCCGACAACATCCCGGAAAGCCTTGCCGCAGAGGACCGTTCGGGATACACCTCGCCGACGAACATCGGCGGCTACATGTGGTCCACGATCGCGGCCCGTGAGCTCGGCATCATCGGCCGCGGTGAGGCGTCGGCCCGGCTCATCCGGACGCTCAAGACGCTCGACCGCATGCAGCACCACGAGCCGAGCGGCATGTACTACAACTGGTACGACGAGGCCACCGGCGAGGTGCTGACGACGTGGCCCACGGACGGCAGCCGCGTCTACCCGTTCGTGTCGAGCGTCGACAACGGCTGGCTCGGCGCGGCGCTGCTCGTCGTCCGCAGCTCGGACGCCGCCGCGGCACCGTGGGCCTCCCGCATCTTCGGCCGGATGCGCTGGGACATGTTCTACGACACGAACGTGGCGCTCAAGCCCGGCCTCATCCACGGCGGGTTCTACGACGCGCCACCGCCGCCCGGGTTCTCCGGCTACACCGGCAACCACATCGGCGTCGGCCCGGACGTCTGGTACACCAACCACCACTACGACACGACGGTCTCCGAGACGCGCATCACCAGCTACCTCGGCATCCTCACCGGGCAGATCCCCGGCGCCCAGTACTACGCCATGTGGCGCACGTTCCCGGCCGGCTGCGACTGGTCCTGGCAGGAGATGCAGCCCGTCGGCGAGCACCGCACCTACCTCGGCGTCGACGTCTACGAGGGCGCGTACACCTACCGCGGCCTGCACGTCGTGCCCGGCTGGGGCGGCAGCATGTTCGAGGAGCTGATGCCCGACGTCTTCGTCCCCGAGGCCGAGTGGGCGCCGAACAGCTGGGGCCGCAACCACCCCCTGCACGTGCGGACCCAGCGCGAGCACGGCCTCGACGACGCCGGCTACGGCTACTGGGGCTTCAGCCCCTCGAGCGACCCGTTCGGCACCTACCGCGAGTACGGCGTCGACGCCCTCGGGCTCAACCCCGACGGCTACTTCTCCGACCGGGAGAAGACCAACTACGACCCCGGCTTCGGCGACTGCCGCCCCGCCACGAACCCCAACCCGACCTACGGCGACGGCGTCGTCACCCCGCACGCCGCCTTCCTGGCGATGCTGCACGAGCCCGACGAGGCGTTCACCAACCTCGCGAACCTCCAGGCGGACCTCGACGCCTACGGCCGCGGCGGGTTCTTCGACGCGGTCGCGGTGCGCTCCGGGACCGTGGCTCGTCGCTACCTGTCGCTCGACCAGGCGATGGTCATGGGCGTGGCCGGCAACGTGCTCGGACGCGACGTCATCCGCCGGAGCTTCGCGACGCCGGCCGTCGAGCGGCGCCTGCGCCCCGTCATCGGCATCGAGCAGTTCGGCGCCGGGCTCGCCTGACCGCTCGACCCGTCGGGAGCAGCCCACCGGCTCCCGACGCCGTGGCCGCCCGCCCTGCGCGGCCCCCTCACGCGGGCGGCCACGGCCCCTCTTCCGCCTCCCCTGCGTCCACCTGCACCATGAAAGGGTTCTACCCGTGCGACCCGAGACGAGCATCTCCGAGGACGGGGTCGTGTACCGCGACCTGAACGGCAACGGCCGGATGGACCCGTACGAGGATCCCCGGCTGCCGGTGGCCGACCGGGTCGAGGACCTGCTCGGCCGGCTGTCGCTGGAGGAGAAGGTCGGCCTGATGTTCCAGACCGTCATCGAGGCCGGCACGGACGGCTCGGTCCTCGAGGCGCCGGGCGCGATCAGCAAGTCGCCGACGTCGCAGGTGGTGCTGGACAAGCACCTGAGCCACTTCAACGTGCACGCGCTGGCCGACCCGCGGATGGCCGCCCGGTGGAGCAACGCGCTGCAGTCGCTGGCGGAGCGCACGCCGCACGGCATCCCGGTGACGATCTCGACCGACCCGCGCCACGCGTTCATCGAGAACGTCGGGGTGTCGTTCTCGGCCGGCGCCTTCTCCCAGTGGCCCGAGCCGCTGGGCCTGGCCGCCCTGCGCGACGCGGACCTGGTGCGCACCTTCGCCGACGTCGCCCGGCAGGAGTACGTCGCCGTGGGCATCCGCGCGGCGCTGCACCCGACGCTGGACCTGGCCACCGAGCCGCGCTGGGCCCGACAGGCCGGCACCTTCGGCCAGGACGCGGACCTCGTCACCGAGCTCGGCATGGCCTACCTCGAGGGCTTCCAGGGCCAGTCGCTCGGGCCCGGCAGCGTGGCGTGCACGAGCAAGCACTTCCCCGGCGGCGGGCCGCAGAAGGACGGTGAGGACGCCCACTTCCCCTACGGCCGCGAGCAGGTCTACCCCGGCGGCCGGTTCGCCGAGCACCTCAAGCCGTTCCCGCCGGCCATCGCGGCCGGCACGGCCGGGATCATGCCCTACTACGGCATGCCGGTGGACCTGCGGATCGACGGCGAGCCGATCGAGCCGGTCGGGTTCGGCTACAACCGGCAGATCGTCACCGGGCTGCTGCGCGAGCAGCTGGGCTACGACGGCGTCGTCGTCACCGACTGGGAGCTGGTCAACGACAACCACGTCGGCGACCAGGTGCTCCCGGCCCGGGCCTGGGGCGTCGAGCACCTGGACCCGGCCGGCCGGATGGAGCTCATCCTGCAGGCCGGGGCCGACCAGTTCGGCGGGGAGGAGTGCGTCGAGGTCCTCATCGACCTCGTGAAGGCGGGCCGGGTCACCGAGGACCGCATCGACGTGTCCGCGCGGCGCCTGCTGGCCGTGAAGTTCCGCCTCGGCCTGTTCGAGAACCCCTACGTCGACGAGGACGCGGCCGCCGCGACCGTGGGGCGAGCGGACTTCCGCGAGCTGGGCCGGGCCGTGCAGGCGCGGTCGGTGACCGTGCTGCAGAACGGCGCCCCCGCCGGTGCCCGAGCGGCCGCGTCGAACGTCACGTGCGCCGAGGCGACGCTGCCGCTTCGCCGGGGACTGCGCGTCTACGTCGAGAACCTGTCAGCCGAGGCGGCGAGCCGCCTCGGCACGGTCGTGGACCGGCCGCAGGACGCCGACGTCGCCGTCGTGCGCGTCACCGCGCCGTTCGAGCCCCGCGCGGACCTGTTCCTCGAGTCGTGGTTCCACCAGGGGTCCCTGGACTTCCCGCCGGGGCTGGTGCACCGGCTCGGCCGGCTCGCCGCCGTGTGCCCACTCGTGCTCGACGTCGTCCTGGACCGGCCGGCCGTGCTGACCCCGCTGCTGCCCGTGGCCACGACCATCGTGGCCAGCTACGGCACGAGCGACGACGCGCTCGTCGACGCCCTGACCGGCCTCGAGGCCCCGCAGGGGAAGCTGCCCTTCGACCTGCCCCGCTCCATGGAGCAGGTTCGCCGGCACGGCGAGGACGTGCCGGGCTACGACGACCCGCTCTTCCCGTTCGGCCACGGCCTCGCCGTCGAGACGGCGGCGGCTCAGCCGAGGTAGCCCTCGACGGTGCGCTCGGAGCGGACCTGAGCCTCCTCCGGGTCCTGGCCGAACTCGCGCCGGGCTCGACGCTGGCGCAGCAGGTCCCAGCACTGGTCCAGCTCGACCTCGATGCTGCCGAGGCGCGCGTGCTCGTCGTCGACGGTGATCTCGCCCTTGCCGAGCGACTCGCGCAGGGCGTGCTCCTCGTCGATGAGCGACTTGATGCGGCTCTGGATGGACACGTCGTCAGCCATGCCACAGTGTCGCACGGGGTCGATGCCCGGGCCCGAGGCTCCCGGCGTGTATCTGCGGCCGTGGGATCGGCACTGATCGGTGTGAGGGTCGCAGACCGGACCGAACCGGACTCGACCCGACGCTCCCAGCTTCGGCGGTTGGCCCGTTGTGGTACGTGAACCGTCACCCAGGGCCCGGTATCGCAGCCCCGCGCACCCGCGAACCGGGCCCTCGAGCGTTGCCCCTCACGTCCGCGCCGACGCGACGACCCTGCCGGTTCCGGTGCGGACCTCGATGGCCTCGATCTGGTCGGGGCTCAGGGCGGTCGCTCCGGTCACCCGGGAGTAGCCGGACGTCGTCGCACGCCAGGACGCCGCGGTCATGGCCTTGCCGTTGCGGTCGATGACGTAGAGCAGCAGCTCGCCCTCCTTCGGCATGTCCTCGCAGTCGATGTCGAGCTGGGTGCCCCAGCCACGGGTCACCAGGGCGACGTCGACCTTGACCGTGGAGCCCGGGGCGGCCGCGGCGACGTAGTGCGCCGTCGGCGGGGTCGAGGTGAGCATCTGCGGACCGAGCCACGCGCCGCCGGCGAAGAGCAGGACGGCGGCGGCTGCTGCCACGGCCGACAGCCAGGCCCGGCGCCGCCGGCGCCGCCGGGAGACCTCCGCCAGAAGGTCGGCCACGCCTTCGCCCCCGACCGGCGGGAGGGCCGCCGCGGGCGTCGTGTCGGCGTCCGCGAGGTGCGGCCCGCCGTCGGGCCCGGCGAGGTCGAGCAGCCGGGGGAGCCCGGACACCTGGCCGAGCTCGGCCTGGCACTCCCGGCAGGTGCGTAGGTGCTCGGTGAAGGTGCGGTGGTCGTCGTCGGACAGGCCACCGAGCACGTACGCGCCGAGGAGCACGTGCACGTCGTGCGGCCCGGGGGTCATCGGGTCACTCCCATCTCGTCGAGGATCGCGCGCAGGTTGCGCACGGCGTAGAAGGCCCGCGACTTCACGGTGCCCTCGGGCGCCCCGACGCGGACGGCGGTCTCGGCCACGGAGAGCCGGTCGTAGTAGAGGCATCGGACGATGTCGCGGTGGGCGGGCTGGAGGCGGCCGAGCGCCTCCTCGACGAGCACCTGGTCGAGCGCGTGGTCGAGGGCGGCGTCGTCCTCGGGGACGTCGACGAGCTGGGCCTGCTGCGGGCGGCGGGTCGCGGCGCGGTGCTGGTCGACGATGAGGTGCCGGGCCGTGGTGATGAGGTACGCGCGGAGGTTGTCCGCTTCGGGTGCCTGACGCCAGACGCGCAGGATGACCTCCTGGACGATGTCGTCGACCCGGTTCGCGTCGCTCGTCGCGCGCCACACGACACGCCGCAGCATCGGGCCGTGCTCGCGGTAGATCGCCGCGACGGCGTCGTCGTCGAGCGGCATGCGACGCTCACCTCCTTGCGCGTCCCGGGTCGTGCACCGTGCGACCGTCCCCGAACCGAGGACGACGCGGGTGCGCACCCGGTTCAGGGGAACCGTCTCACGTCGCCCTAGCGTGGGACCCATGGACGGCGACGACGCGCTCGAGCCGCTCGACCCGCACCCCCTGACCGGCCGGCTCTTCCCCTCCCCGGTCCCGCCGGGAACGGGCTGGCCCGGCGACCCGGCCGACGCGTCGACGCCGGTGGCGCACACCGCGGCGGAGGTGGTGCTGCTCGCGCGGACGGCGGCGTCCGTGCCCGAGCTCGACGCGCGCGTCAGCGTGTGCCGGGCCTGCCCGCGTCTCGTCCACTGGCGGGAGTCCGTGGCGCGCGCCGGCCGGCGGGCCTCGTTCGCCGACCAGCCGTACTGGGGACGCCCCGGTCCCTCCTTCGGGGACCCGAAGGCCCGCGTGCTCGTCGTCGGTCTCGCCCCAGCGGCCAACGGCACCAACCGCACCGGTCGGATGTTCACCGGCGACCGCTCCGGTGACTGGCTGTACGCCGCGCTCCACCGCGCGGGTTTCGCGAACCAGCCGACGGCGGTGTCGGCCGGGGACGGCCTCGAGCTGACCGGCCTGCGCATCGTGGCCACGGTGCGGTGCGCTCCACCGGCGAACAAGCCGACGACGCAGGAGAAGGCGACGTGCGCGCCGTGGCTCGACCGCGACCTCGAGCTCGCCGAACCCCACGTCGAGTCGCTCCTGGCCCTCGGGTCGATCGGCTGGGACGCAGCGCTCGGGGCCGCCCGACGCCGCGGCTGGGCGGTGCCCAGGCCCAAGCCACGGTTCGGCCACGGTGCCGAGGCGCGACTCGTCACCGCGTCGGGCCGGGTGGTGCGGCTCGTCGGCAGCTACCACGTCAGCCAGCAGAACACCTTCACCGGCAAGCTGACCGAGGCCATGCTCGACGAGGTGCTCGCCAGACTGTGAGGGGCCCGTCACGCCTACGCTGTCGAGCATGGAGACGATCAGCATCCCGTGCCCGACGAAGGGGTGCGGCGGCACCGTGACGGTGACCGCCGAACCCGTGCACGGCGGGACCGCGTGGCGCGTCGGTCGGCAGGACGGGGAACCTGCGCTGGCCTGCTCCAACGGATGCGCCTCGCCCGCGGACCTCGAGCATCCCGTCCTTCGCGAGCTGCAGGCCGGCTGAGGAGGCCCAGGTGCCGGGTGCCTCCGCGCGAGAGCCCGGCCCATCCCCGACGGCCCACGATCGAGCGCCTGCCGAGCCCAGGCCGTCGGTTAGCGTGGAGACATGTCCGGGCAGCCGTACTGGGAGAGTGCCGTCGAGCGGCAGATCCGCGAGGCGCAGGAGCGGGGCGAGTTCGACAACCTGCCCGGGGCGGGCAAGCCGCTCGACCTGCGCGACTCCGGCGACCCCGACTGGTGGGTCAAGCGGTTCGCCGAGCGCGAGAACCTCGACCTCGGCGATGCGCTGCCGGGGCCTCTCGCGCTGCGCAAGGAGGCTGCCACCTACCCCGGCGCACTGGCCGACGTGCGTACCGAGCAGCAGGTGCGCGAGATCGTCGAGGACTACAACAGGCGGGTGCTCGCCGACCGGCTCCGGCCCGTGGTCGGCAACCTGCCACCGGTGCTGGCGCGGACGCTCGACGTCGACGAGATGGTCGCCGCCTGGCGGGTCCTGCGCGACGAGCGCGAGGAGCAGCTGCGCCGCGCTCGCGCCGAGCGCGAGGCCGCCGCCGCGGCTGCCCGCCCGCCCGCGCGCTCGTGGTGGTCGCGCCTCTTCGGCCACGGCTGAGGCGGCTTCCTCCTCGGCGTCCCCACCTGACGCGGCACCCACAGCGGTTCGGGGCACGAGCAGCGGTTCGGGGCAGGCGCCGGTCGGGTCCGCGCCGCCCGTGCCCCGAACCGCAGCCCCTCGAAGCGGCCGGTCAGCCGGTCGGCCGGTCAGCGGACCGCGGTCGGCAGGAAAGGCGCCCGGTGTGACGCTCAGAGCTGTCGGCTGCTGAGCACGAAGCTGCGGTCGATCTTGAGACGGCCGCCCTCCGGCACCAGCGTGAAGTCGGTCCGCTCGAGGTACGTGCGACCGTCCTTGTAGTCGTAGCGCAGCGTGGCCACGACCGAGGACGGGGCCGATGCGTCGACGCTGCTGACGCGGACGCGCGCGATCGCGCCCCAGAAGCGGTCGTAGGTCCGGCGGTCCCCGGCAGTCGTCGTGCGATAGCGCGGCGTCAGCAGTGCCCAGCCGGCGTCGGTGTCGCCCGGCAGCACGGCGTAGTAGTCCCGGATCGCCCCGGCCAGCTCGGCGGCGGTGGGCGGTCCGGATGACGCCGTGCTCGCGGACGGACGCGTCGGCGCCGGTCGGGACGTGCTCGGGGTCGTCTTGGGGGTCGTCGTGGGGGTCCGTGCGGTGGACGTCGGCCGAGATGTGGTCCGGGGTGGCGACGTGGCCGGCGTCGAGGACGAGGTGGCCGAGGACGACCCGCCCGGGTTCGGCGCCAACGTGGTCAGCGGGCCCTCGCGCGTGACGAGGACCAGGACGAGGACGAGCGCTGCCAGCACCGCCGCAACCCCGAGCACCAGCAGCGCCGGTCGGCGGTGCCGACGGTCGGGCGGCTCCTCCGCGAGCTCGCGCGCTGTGTCGGGCGCTGCATCGGGCGGGACGGGCCGGTCATCGGGGTCGGGTGCGACTGGCAGGACGGCGGTGTGGCCCACCGGGGCGTTCTCGGACGCTGGGCCGTCGGCCGCGTCGGCCGCGTCGGCTGCGTCGGCCGCGAAAGCCACGGTGTCGCCCGCGCCGCGGGCGACGGCGGCCAGGGCCGCCGCGGCCTCCGCCATGAGCGGCCGCGCCTCGGGGTCGGCGGCGAGCATGCGGACGAGGACGCGCTCCAGGGGCCCGGCGCGACGCGGAGGGTCGATGCGGCCCGAGGCCACCTGGTGCAGCAGGGCCATCGGGTTGTCGCCCACCCCGAAGGGCGGCGTGCCCTCCACGGCGGCGTACAGGGTGGCCCCCAGCGCGAAGACGTCGGCGGCCGGCGTCGACTCCTCGCCCCGTGCGACCTCGGGCGCGAGGTAGGCCGGCGTGCCGGTCAGCAGCCCGCTCACCGTGAGCGAGGCGTCGCCACGGCCGCGGGAGATCCCGAAGTCCGTGAGCAACGGCGTCCCGGTCGTCGTCAGCAGGATGTTGCCCGGTTTGACGTCGCGGTGCACGATACCGGCCTCGTGGGCCGACGCGAGGGCTCCGGCGATCCCGGCACCGATGCGGGCCGCTTCGCGCGGATCGAGCGTGCCGTCGGCCGCGAGGACCTCGTGCAGGCTGCGGGAGGGCAGGTACTGCATGACGAGGCAAGGCGCACCGTCGGCGTCCACCACGTCGTAGACCGGCACCGCGTTCGGGTGGTGCAGGCGCGCCGTGATCCGCGCCTCCCGCATCGCACGCTCGCGGGCAAGGTCGGCCTCGTCCTGGGGGAGGCCGACCGGCGCATGCAGCCGCTTCAGGGCGACCGCCCGGCTCAGCCGCTCGTCCCAGGCGAGCCACACCTGGCCCATGCCTCCGGACCCGAGTTGGTCGAGCAGGCGGTAGCGCCCCGCGACGACGTCTCGTTCCTGGCTCACTGCTGGCAGTCCCTCTCGTCGGCCAGAGGAGTCCTACCCCGCCCGGCCGCGTCGCACACGCGTCCGGGCGTCCGCGGCCGCCGGTTCAGTCCTCGTGGTGCCCGACGAGCGGCACGAGGTCCGCGACTGAGTCGACGACGCGGCTCGGCCGGTACGGGAACCGCTCGATCTGGTGCTTCTGCGTCGACCCGGTGAGCACGAGCACCGTGCGCAGGCCGGCCTCGAGGCCGCTGATGATGTCGGTGTCCATGCGGTCACCGACCATGACGGTCGTTTCGCTGTGCGCCTCGATGCGGTTGAGCGCGCTGCGCATCATGAGCGGGTTCGGCTTGCCGACGTAGTACGGCTGGCGCCCGGTGGCCGTCGAGATGAGTGCCGCGACCGACCCCGTGGCCGGCAGCTTGCCCAGGGCGCTGGGGCCGCTCGGGTCGGGGTTGGTCGCGATGAAACGGGCGCCGTTGTCGATGAGCCGGATCGCCCGCGTGATCGCCTCGAACGAGTACGTGCGGGTCTCTCCGAGCACGACGTAGTCGGGGTCGCGCTCGGTCATGACGAACCCGATGTCGTGCATCGCGGTGAGGAGCCCCGCCTCGCCGACGACGTAGGCGCTGCCGCCGCCGCGCTGGTCGGCGAGGAACTGGGCCGTGGCGAGCGCCGAGGTCCAGATCGCCTGCTCGGGAACGCGGATCCCGCTGAGTCGCAGGCGTGCCGCAAGGTCGCGCGGGGTGAAGATCGAGTTGTTCGTCAGGACGAGGAACCGCTTGCCCGACGCCTCGAGGGCTGCGATGAACTCGGCCGCTCCGGGGATGGCGTCCTCCTCGTGGACGAGGACGCCGTCCATGTCGGTGAGCCAGCTGTCGACGGGCCGGTGATCAGTCATGGGCCCATTGTGGTGGCTGGTGCCCTGGGGCCCCGGGGACGCGCTCAGGACGCGGACGCGGCAGCCGCGGCACCCCGGGCGATGACGAGGTCGACGCGGTCGGCGTCGAGGACGTGCTGGATGACCATCGTCGCGGCCCCGATGACCGCGGCCTGGACCCCGGTCGAGGCGACGACGATCTGGAGGCCGCCCGTCGCGAGCGGCAGCGACCGCCCGTAGACGACCTCGCGGACCCCGGCGACGAGGCTCTCACCGGCCTGGACGAGGGAGCCGCCGATGACGATGACCTCGGGGTTGAGGAGGCTGACGCACGTGGCCAGCACCTCCCCGATGGTGCGCCCGGCCTGGCGCACCGCGTGGGCCGTGGGCACGTTGCCGCCGCGGACGAGCTCGACGATGTCGGCGTTGCTCTCCGCCGCGATGTCGAGCTGCCTGAGCGACCTCGTGATCGCGGGCCCGCTCGCCACGGCTTCGAGGCACCCGGTGTTGCCGCAGGAGCAGAGCACGTCCGGTGCGTGGGGCGCAGCGACGTGTCCCAGGTCGCCCGCGGCCCCGACGGCGCCGCGGTGGAGCCGGCCGCCGCTGATGATGCCCGCGCCGATGCCGGTGGCGACCTTGACGAAGAGGAGGTGCTCGACGCCGGGATGGGCCGTGGCGTGCTCGCCGAGAGCCATGATGTTGACGTCGTTGTCGACGAGGACGGGCACGTCGAAGGACTGGCGCACGCGGGCGGGCACGTCGTAGCCGTCCCAGCCCGGCATGATCGGTGGGCGCATCGGCCGGCCGGTGGAGTGCTCGACGGGCCCCGGCAGCCCGATGCCGATGCCGATGAGGTCGGACGCGTCACGGCCGGTGCCCTCGAGGAGGCGCTGGGTGGCGTCGACGAGCCAGTCGAGGACGGCCTCCGGCCCGTCCGTGATGTCGAGGGGTTCGGCGATCTCGCGAATCGGCTTGCCGCTCAGGTCGGTCAGGGCGACACGACCGTGGGTGGCGCCGACGTCCGCACCGATGACGATGCGCGCCTCGGGGTTGAACGCGAAGCGCACCGGGGGACGCCCGCCGGTGCTCGCCGCCTCGCCGCTGGGAGCGAGCAGGCCGGTGGCGAGGAGGGCGTCGACGCGGGCGCCCACGGTGGAGCGGGCCAGGCCCGTCAGCTTGGCCAGCTCGGCGCGGGTGCGGGGCGTCTCGTCGCGGAGCAGCTGGAGCAGCTCGCCCGCGCCGCTGGCGCCGAGGGCGTGGGGCGACGACGACTCCGGATGGCGCACCCTTGAAGTCAAGCACATGCAGCTTCGACGCGCCATGTGCGCGGCTTTCGCGTCTCACGCCAGAAACTTTTGCTTGACCGGCCGACAAAAGTGGTCCACGGTGTGCCCATGGAATCTCGACGGCGAGATGGAGCCGACGCCCCGCTGCTGCGGATGACCGGCGTCGTCAAGCGTTTTCCCGGGGTCGTCGCCCTGGGCGGCGTCGACCTCGACGTGCGACCGGGCGAGGTGCACTGCCTCCTCGGCCAGAACGGCGCCGGCAAGAGCACCCTCATCAAGGTGCTGGCCGGCGTCCACGAGCCCGACGAGGGCGGCATCGAGTGGGACGGCACGCCGGTGACCCTCCACCATCCCCAGGCCGCGATGGACCTCGGCATCGCGACGATGTACCAGGAGCTCGACCTCGTCGAGGGCCTCACCGTCGCCGAGAACATCTACCTCGGGCACGAGCCGACGCGCCTCGGGTTCTCCCAGCGCAGCACCGCCCGGCGCGGCGCCGCCCGCCTGCTCGCCCGCCTCGGTCACCGCGAGATCTCGCCGTCGGCCGAGGTCGGCACGCTCTCGGCCGCCTCGTGCCAGATCGTCAGCATGGCCCGCGCGCTGTCCCGCGACGCCCGCCTCATCATCATGGACGAGCCGTCCGCCGTGCTCGACGCCGGCGAGGTCGACCAGCTGTTCGCCGTCATCCGCGAGGTCACCGCGCAAGGCGTCGCCGTCGTCTACATCTCCCACCGGCTCGAGGAGATCCGCGAGATCGGTGACCGGGTCACGGTCCTCAAGGACGGCCGCACCGTGGCCACCGGGCTCGACGCCGAGGAGACCGGCACGCAGAAGCTGATCCGGCTCATGACCGGCCGCTCCATCGAGTACGTCTTCCCGGACAAGCCGGCCGTGCCCGAGGCCGAGCCCGTGCTCCGCGTCGAGGGCCTCTCGCGCACAGGCGAGTTCACCGACGTGACCTTCGACGTCCGGCCGGGTGAGGTCGTCGGCCTCGCCGGGCTGGTGGGGTCGGGCCGGTCCGAGATCGTCGAGACGATCTTCGGGGCGCGCCGTGCCACCGGGGGCCGCGTCCTCGTCGACGGCCGGCCGGTGCGTCCCGGCTCGGTCGCCGCCGCCGTCCGCGCCGGCATCGGACTGTGCCCCGAGGAGCGCAAGAGCCAGGCACTCGTCCTCGGCGCGTCGCTCGCCTCGAACATCAGCCTCGCCACCCTCGCGCGCTTCTCCCGCGGTGGGCTGCTCGACGGCGACGCCGAGGTGGCGGCTGCCGAGGAGCTCATGGAGTCGCTCGACGTCCGGCCGCGCGGCGTGCACCGCGAGTCGCGGACCCTGTCGGGTGGCAACCAGCAGAAGGTCGTACTCGCGCGCTGGCTGCTCCGCGGCTGCCGCGTCCTGCTCCTCGACGAGCCCACCCGTGGTGTCGATGTCGGCGCCCGGTCCGAGATCTATGCCCTCGTGCGCCGGCTCACCGACGAGGGCGTGGCCGTCGTCGTCGTCTCGAGCGAGATCCCCGAGGTGCTCGGGCTGTCCAACCGGGTGCTGGTCCTCGCCGACCGCACCGTCCGACACGAGGGTCCGGCCGACGAGCTCGACGAGCACGCCGTCCTCGACATCATCCTGAAGGGAGACGCGGCATGAGCGCCGACGTCACGAAGGTCGACCAGACGCCGGGAACCGTGGGGGCGGGGGACGACGGCGACCAGCAGGAAGCCAAGGGTGGCCCGGCCGTCGGCGGTGCCGCGGCCCGGCCGCGTGGAGGCCTCACCGGCTTCCTGTCGGGGCCCGCCGGCCGCAGCGCGGGCCTCGTCCTCGCGCTCCTGCTGCTCGTCGTCGTCGGGATCCTCACCGGCGGTGACCGCTTCGCCAGCCCCGACAACGCGTTGACGATCCTGCGCCTCGGGTCGGTCATCGGCGTCGTCAGCGTCGGCATGACCTTCGTCATCTCGGGTGGCGGCATCGACCTGTCGGTGGGGGCCATCGTCGCGCTCTCGTCGGTGTGGGCGACGACGGTCGCCACCCAGGCGATGGCGGCCGACGTCCACTGGGTCGTCATGGTCTTCGCGGCCGTCGCGGTCGGCGCCGGCTGCGGCCTCGTCAACGGGGTGCTCGTCGCCTACGGACGCATAGCGCCGTTCATCGTCACCCTGGCGATGCTGGCCGCGGCGCGCGGCCTCGCCGAGATCATCGCCAAGCGCCGCACCCAGATCGTCCGCGAGCGCGGCTTCATCGAGTTCTTCGGCGGCAGCGTGCTCGGCGTCCCGGTCCTCGTCATCCTGTTCGCGATCGTCGCCGTCATCGGCTGGGTCCTGCTCAACCGCACCACCTTCGGGCGCCGCACCCTGGCCATCGGCGGCAACGCCGAGGCGGCCCGGCTCGCGGGCATCCGCGTCCAGCGGCAGACCATGTACCTCTACGTCCTGCTCGGCGTCGCCTGCGGCATCGCGGCCGTCATGATCATGGCCCGCACGACCACCGGCACCTCGACCCACGGCCAGCTCTACGAGCTCGACGCCATCGCCGCGGTCGTCATCGGCGGCACGCTCCTGTCGGGCGGGCGCGGCACCGTGGTGGGCACCGTCCTCGGCGTCCTCATCTTCACGACGCTGACCAACGTCTTCACCCTCAACAACCTCGACACCTCGACGCAGGCGGTGGCCAAGGGAGCCATCATCGTGGCCGCCGTCCTGCTCCAGCAGCGGGTCTCCCGCACGAGGTCGACCTAGCCCGGACCGGGGCACCCCCGCGCCCGGTCTCGCCGGCCGGCACGGACGGGACCGTCCTGCAGGGGAACCCAGCACCACCGACCTCGGGTCACCGGGTCGCACGGCAACTCACACCCTCAACACCGCTCACATAGGAGTCAGCGTGTCTGCATCACTTCGTCACACCCAGCGCGTCGCCGTCGTGGCGATCGCCATGAGCGCCGCCCTCGTCGCAGCCGGCTGCACGAGCAACGACCCGGCCACGACGCCGGCGGCCTCGACCCAGCAGGCCGCCGGCAACGCCGCGAGCGACAACGACGCCCCGGGCAAGAAGGTCACCATCGGCTTCTCCGGTCCGGCGGCCGACCACGGCTGGCTCGGTGCGATCAACAGCGCCGCGCAGGCCGAGGCCAAGAAGCACGGAGACGTCGAGCTCAAGGTCGCCGAGGGCACCAACGACGCGTCCCTGCAGATCAGCCAGATCGAGACCTTCATCAACGACAAGGTCGATGCCATCGTCCTGCTCCCGACCGACGGCGCGGCCCTCACCGAGGTGGCGACCAAGGCGATGAACGCGGGCATCCCGGTCATCAACGTCGACCGCGAGTTCTCCAGCCCGTTCGCGGCCCGCGCGACGGTCCTCGGCGACAACTACGGCATGGGCGTCTCGGCCGGCACGTACGCGTGCACGCTCGTCAAGGACAAGAACCTGTCCAACCCGGTCATCGCCGAGATCGCCGGCATCGACTCGCTGCCGCTGACACAGGACCGGAGCAAGGGCTTCGCCGACGCGCTCAAGGCGTGCGGCCAGACGGTCGACAACCGGGTCGCCGCCGAGTTCACCGTCGAGTCCGGCGAGAAGCAGATGTCCAACCTGCTCCAGGCCGCACCGAAGATCGACATCCTCTGGAACCACGACGACGACCAGGGCGTCGGCGTCATGGCCGCCCTCGACCAGGCCAACCGCCACGAGATGGCCTTCATCGGCGGCGCCGGCTCGGCCAACGCGATGCGCTGGATCCAGGAGGGCAAGATGGAGGCCACCGTCCTCTACCCGCCGACCCAGGCGGCCGACGGCATCAAGCTCGCGCGTCTCATCGCGCAGGGCAAGGGCATCAGCGACCTCGTCCAGGTCGAGGTGCCGCGACGCATCGTCCTCAACGCCCCCGTGGTGACGAAGGCGAACGTCGAGCAGTACCTCCCGCTCGGCTTCGAGTCCTGACCGTACGGGGCCCGCGCCGCGCCGACCGGTGCGGCCCGGGTGCCCCACACCGCCAACGCCCGAGATGAGGACGTCATGACGACCGCACCAAAGCCCACCCTCGGGGTGGGGATGATCGGCTACGCCTTCATGGGCCGGGCCCACTCGCAGGCCTGGCGCAACGCCCGCAGCTACTTCGACGTGCAGGTCGACCCGCGCCTCGTCGCCGTGGCGGGGCGCAACGCCGCGGCCGCCAAGGACACCGCGGACCGCTTCGGCTGGGGCGAGGTCGAGACGGACTGGCGGCGCCTGCTCGAGCGTGACGACATCCACGTCATCGACATCTGCACCCCCGGCGACACCCACGCCGAGATCGCCGTCGCGGCGCTCGAGGCCGGCAAGCACGTCCTGTGCGAGAAGCCGCTGGCCAACAGCGTCGGCGAGGCCGAGGTCATGGCCACGGCCGCCGAGGCGGCCCGCGCCCGGGGCGTCCGCTCGATGGTCGGGTTCACCTACCGGCGTGTCCCGGCCGTCGCGTACGCGCGGCAGCTCGTCGCCGAGGGACGCATCGGGCGCGTGCTGCACGTCCGGGGCGCCTACCTGCAGGACTGGCTCACCGACCCCGAGTCACCGCTGACGTGGCGCCTCCAGAAGGACCGCGCCGGGTCCGGCGCCCTCGGCGACATCGGGGCCCACATCGTCGACCTCGCCCAGCACGTGACGGGGGAGACCCTGACGGGGGTGTCGGCACTGACCGAGACCTTCGTGCGCGAGCGGCCGGTCTGCGACCCCTCGCTCGTCGCCATGAACGGCATCAGCGGGACCGCCGGCGCGAACGGCTCGGCCACCCGTGGTCCGGTCACCGTCGACGACGCCGCCGTCCTCGTGTCGCGTCTGAGCGGCGGAGGGCTCGCCACGTTCGAGGCGACCCGGTTCGCCACCGGGCGCAAGAACGCGATCCGCCTGGAGGTCAACGGGACCCAGGGATCGATCGCGTTCGACTTCGAGGACATGAACGTGCTGCACGTCTTCGACAACGGCAGCCCGTCGCGCGACGCCGGGTTCACCCGCGTGCTCGTCACCGAGGCCGACCACCCGTGGGTGGCCGCGTGGTGGCCGCCCGGGCACGTGCTCGGCTACGAGCACGGCTTCACCCACCAGGCGGTGGACTTCCTCACCGCCGTCGCCGCGGGCGCCGACCCGCGGCCCTCGTTCACCGACGGGCTCCAGGTGCAGCGGATCCTGTCGGCCGTCGAGACCAGTGCGGAGCGGGAGGGGTCCTGGACCCCGATCGTCGGGGCCCGCACGGCGTCTCCCCTTCCCTCCTGACCGCGGGGGTCATCGCGCCCGCCGTCCTGAAAGGAGATCCGGCTCGACCCCCGCACCACCGTCTCTGTCACACCCGAAGGAGCATCCTCACATGCACGACAACGACGTCAAGCCGCTGAAGCTCGCCAAGGGCCTCGGCCTCAACCGACGCCAGTTCATGGCGGCCTCGACCGGGATGGCGGCCGCGGCCGCCCTCACGGCGGCCTCGGCAGGCACCGCCACCGCGGCCCCCGGCGCCAACGGCGTGGTGGTGCCACCCGGCAAGCGCGGCATCATCCTCTACACCGTCCGTGACGCCATCTCGCGCGACCCGGCCACGAGCCCCTTCGCCTCCGGCTTCAAGGCGGTCTTCGAGGAGCTCGGGCGCATCGGTTACAAGCAGGTCGAGTTCGCCGGCTTCAACCAGCACGCGAACGCCCCCGGCGGCAACGTCAACAACGTCGCCGGTGCCCAGCTGCTGCGCACGTGGCTCGACGACAACGGCCTCGAGGCCGAGGGCAACCACGGCACCATCCCGTCGGTCGTCAACGACGCGACGCTCGCCCAGTTCGACGCCGCCTGCGAGGTCGCGAACATCCTCGGCATGCAGCACATCGGCACCGGCTCGGACCCGACCGGCTCCGCCTACGTCGCCGACTGGGCCGCCGCTGCCGAGCGGTGGAACGTCCTCGGTCGTCGTGCGGCCTCACACGGCCTCAAGCTGTACACGCACAACCACGACATCGCGTACAGCTTCCTGCTCGACAGCGGCCCGCTCGACGCCCTGGGCCGTCCGACCCGCTCGTCGGGCATCCGCCGGCTCGAGTACTTCCTGGCCAACACCGACCCGGAGTACGTCTACCTCGAGATGGACATCTACTGGGCGCACGTGGCCAAGTTCAAGCACACGGCCTACACGGCGCCCGACGGCACGGCGGTCGCCTCGGTCTTCAACCCGCTCGGCGTCGTCCAGGCCCAGCCGATCCGCTTCCCGCTGTTCCACGCCAAGGACGGCGACTCGCGGCCCGACCTGGCCAACGGCTACGAGATGGTCCCCTTCGGCACGGGTGACATCGACTACACGACGTTCCTCAGCTCGACCGGTGCCAAGGGTTACCACAACCCGATGTACGAGCAGGACACCGCTCCCGGCGGCGCGGCCAACCCGGGCCAGTCGCTGGAGTTCGCGCGGATCAGCTACGAGAACATGGCCGCCCTCCGCGGCTGAGGCCCCGGCGCGTCGGAACAGCAGTACGCCGACCCCCGGGGAGTGCATGGCCGTTGCAGCGGCGCGCTCCCCGGGGACCGGCTTCGCCCGTCTCTGTCAAGAAGGACGTACCGATGAATGCTACAAGTCGTTCCAGAGGCCGGAGGGCGGTTGCGGCAACTGCCGCGGCCGTCCTGGCCCTCACCACCCTCGGCGGGGTGCTCGCGTCCCCGGCGCTCGCCCACGACGGCGTCGACCACGGCGACGACCCCGCCCTCGACTGGTCCAACTACGAGAAGATCACGCTCACCAAGGACACCGGCGAGCCGATCGACCTCGCCGTCCTGCCCGACCGTCGCGTGCTCACCACCGCCCGCAACGGCGACGTGCGCCTCGTCGACCCCGACACCGGCGTCACCAAGGTCGTCAACTCCGTGCCGGTCTACAACAACTCCGAGGACGGCCTGCAGACCGTCACCCTGGACCCCGACTTCGCGACGAACAAGTGGGTCTACCTCTACTACGCGCCCAAGACGATGACGGCGCCGTACGTCACGAGCACCCCGACGGGCTCGGCCCCGAACACCCTGCCCGCCGGGGCCGACGCGTCGTACTGGGACCAGTGGAAGGGCTACAACCAGCTCAGCCGCTTCAAGTGGGACGACGCCGCCGACAAGCTCGACCTCTCGAGCGAGCAGGTCATCCTCAAGGTCGAGACGAACCGCGGGCAGTGCTGCCACGTCGCCGGTGACGTCGACTTCGACGGCGACGGCAACCTCTACCTCTCGACCGGTGACAACACCCCGGCCAGCACGCCGGGCGCCAACGGCATGGCACCGAACAACGACGCGCCGGGCATGAACCCCGGCTTCGACTCGCGTCGTGGGGCGGGCAACACCAACGACCTGCGCGGCAAGATCCTGCGCGTCCACGTCGAGGACGACGGCAGCTACACGATCCCGGCCGGCAACCTCTTCCCGCCCGGCACGGCCAAGACGCGCCCGGAGATCTTCGTCATGGGCGTGCGCAACCCGTTCCGCATGGACGTCGACCCGGGCACGAACTCGGTGACGTGGGGCGACTACGGCCCCGACGCCGGCGCGGCCGACCCGCAGCGCGGCCCGATGGGCTACGTCGAGTGGATGACGACGGCGATCGACCGGCCGGTCAACGGCGGCTGGCCGTACTGCCACGGGCCGAACGCCAACTACAACGAGTGGAACTTCGCGACGGCCACGCCCGGCCCGTGGTTCGACTGCAACGCCGGCGCGCAGAACAACTCGCGCTGGAACACCGGCCTGCCTCAGGTGCCGCCGGCCACGACGGCCACGCTCTACTACGGCGACCGGTCCACCGACCAGCCGTGGCCCGAGCTGACCGACTTCGACCCGCAGGGCGGCCAGGGCCCGATGGGCGGCCCCGTCTACCACTACGACG
>NZ_JBNDHY010000032.1:0-36284 GCF_056755315.1 Monashia sp. HAY1-2A | reverse complement strand
CCCCCCCCAGATTACTACGCGTCTCGTGGGCTCGGAGATGTGTATAAGAGACAGCTCGAGGGTGGCCGCCCGTCGTGCTCAGCCGCGCAGCAGGCGGGTCAGCTCGGTGACGAAGGCGTCGACGTCGGCCTCGGTCGTGTCCCACGAGCACATCCAGCGCACCTCACCGGTGGCCGCGTCCCAGTCGTAGAACCGGAACCTCTCGCGCAGCGCGTTCGCGACGTCCCGGTCGAGCACGGCGAAGACGGCGTTGGCCTGCACGGGACGCTGGATGGTCACGCCGGCGAGCGGCTCCACCCCGGCGGCCAGGCGCGCCGCCATCGCGTTGGCGTGCGCGGCCGACCGCAGCCACAGGTCGCCGTCGTAGAGAGCGAGCAGCTGGGCGGAGACGAACCGCATCTTGGAGGCGAGCTGCATCGACAGCTTGCGCACGTGCACGAGCCCGAGCGTCGGGTCGGCGGCGAGCTCGGGGTCCACGACGACGACGGCCTCGGCCGCCAGGGCGCCGTTCTTCGTGCCACCGAGGCTGACGACGTCGACGCCGGCCGCCCCGGTGAACTCCGAGATCGGCGTGCCGAGGGTGGCGGCGGCGTTGGAGATGCGGGCACCGTCGAGGTGGACCCGCATGCCGAGGGAGTGGGCGTGCTCGGTGATCGCGCGGACCTCCTCCGGGGTGTAGCACGTGCCGAGCTCGGTGGTCTGCGTGATCGACACGACGAGCGGCTGCGCGCGGTGCTCGTCGCCGAAGCCCCAGGCCTGCCGGTCGACGAGCTCGGGCGTCAGCTTGCCGTCGGGGGTCGGCACGGTGAGCAGCTTGATCCCGCCCATCCGTTCCGGCGCGCCGTTCTCGTCGGTGTTGACGTGTGCGGTCTCCGCGCACACGACGGCGCCCCAGCGCGGCAGCAGCGCCTGGAGCGCGACGACGTTGGCGCCGGTGCCGTTGAAGACCGGCCACGTCGTGGCCGCCGTGCCCACGTGGCCGGCGACGACCTCCTGGAGGCGCGCGGTGTACGCGTCCTCGCCGTAGGCGACCTCGTGGCCGCCGTTGGCGGCGGCGAGCGCGGCGAGCACCTCGGGGTGCAGTCCGGCGTAGTTGTCCGACGCGAAGCCGCGCGTCGCGGGGTCGTGCAGGGTGGTCACGCGCTCCCCTTGTCCTGTCGGTGGGCTCTGGTGGCTGGCGCGGCCGGCGGTCCCGGAGGGACTCTCCGCTCCGTCTGGCCCGGTGGGCCCGCTGCGTTCCGGCTCAGTCGCTTCCCTCGCCCGGCCACAGCTCGACGCGCGCACCGTTGAGGGACGCAGCGTCACCGTCGAGGAGGCCGGCGAGCCAGGTGGCGACCTCGTCGGGCCGGGTCGCGGTGCGGCCCTCGCCGATCCACTTCACCACACCGACCGTCGCGGCCGAACCCGGGGTCCGGTCGCCGTCGCCCGAGGACGCGAACGAGTCGGCGAGCGCGGCGACCCACGTCTCGGCGGCCGACTTGGCCGCGGCGTACGCGGCGTTGCCGGCGGTCGGCTTCGAGGCGGCCGCCGCGCTGACGATGGCGACGCGGCCACGTCCCGAGGCCACGAGGGGGTCGTGCAGCGCGAGCGTCGTGTGCCGGAGCGTGTCGACGAGGTTGCCCGACAGCCAGCGCCAGTCGTCGTCGGTCGACTCGGTGAACCGCGTGCCGCCGCGCCACCCGCCGACGAGGTGGAAGAGGGCGTCGACGCCACCGAACGTCTCGACGAGCTCCGCGGCGAGCGCGCCCACCGCCTCGCCGTCGAGCAGGTCGCAGACCCGCGTCACGAGGAGCTCCGAGCCGACGTCGTTGGCCAGGGCGGCGAGCGAGGCGTCGTCGCGACCGACCGCGACGACGCGCTCGCCCCGCTCGGCCAGCGCGACGCATGTCGCGCGGCCGGTCCCCCCGGTGGCTCCGGTGACGACGACGACGCGCTGGCCCTCGGGCCGGCCGTCCGTCGTCACGCGCTCGCCCCGGTGATGCCGGAGGTCGACTCGATGACACCCTTCATCTTCTTCGCCAAGGCTTCGTAGAACATCGACAGCGGGAACTCGTCGGGCAGCACGGCGTCGGTCAGCCCCTTGGGCGGGCCGTCGAGCGGCAGCGCCCCGAGGTCGCCCCCGCGGTGACGGGCCCACGTGGACATCGGGTGCGGCGTCAGCACCGACGCGACGAGGTCGTAGGCGGCGAGCCAGTGGGCGACCTTGGGCCGGTCGATGGACGTCCAGTAGAGCTCCTCGACCGCCCGGCCGAGCTCGAGCACCGGCTCGGCGACGTTCTCCCACTCCACGGTGAGGCGGTTGTCGGTCCAGTGCAGGACGCCCTTCTGGTGCAGCCACGAGAAGAGCAGCTGACCGCCGAGGCCGTCGTAGTTGCGGGTGCGGTCGCCGGTGACGGCGAAGCGGAAGATCCGGTCGAAGAGCACCGCGTACTGCACGAGCCGCGCGTACGGGTGGCCCTGGGCCTCGAGCGCGACGGCCTCGCGGAAGGCCGTGAGGTCGCAGCGCAGCTCCTCGAGCGAGTAGAGGAAGTACGGCATCCGCTGCTTGACCATGAACGGGTCGAAGGGCAGGTCGCCGTGCATGTGGGTGCGGTCGTGGATGAGGTCCCACATGACGAACGTGTGCTCGGCCAGCTGCTGGTCGGCGAGGAGGCGGGCAGCGTCCGGCGGCAGCGACAGGCGGGTCACCGACGCCGCCTCGGTGACGACGCGGCGGAAGCGGGCCGCCTCGCGGTCGGCGAAGATGCCGCCCCACGTGAACGTCGGGACCTCGCGCATGGCGACCGTCTCGGGGAACAGCACGGCCGAGTTCGTGTCATAGCCGGCCGTGAAGTCGAGGAACCGGATCGGCAGGAAGAGCGGGTTGGAGTACTCGCCGCCCTCGAGCTGCGCGACGAAGTCGGGCCAGATGACCTCGAGCAGGACGGCCTCGACCTGCCGGTGCGGGTTGCCGTTCTGGGTGTACATCGGGAAGACGACGAGGTGCGGCAGGCCGTCCCGGCGGTTCTGCGCCGGCGCGAAGGCGACGAGCGAGTCGTAGAAGTCCGGCACCTCGAAGCCGCCGTCGGCCCAGCGGCCGAAGTCCTTGACGAGCGCCTCGAGGTAGTCGGCGTCGTGCGGCAGGTGCGGAGCAAGGCCCTGGACCCCGGCGACGATGCGGCCGACGTGCGCGGCGGCAGCGGCGTGGTCGGCGCTGTCGGGCACCGAGCCGTCGGAGGCCTGCAGCGCACGCAGGTCGGTGACCGCGGCCTTGAGCCCGGCCCACGCGTCGGTCTCGACGAGCGCGTGCCTCGCGACCGCGGTGCGACGCTCGGGGCGGGGCGCGACGTGCGAGACGGCGTTGTGGACGAGGTCGGCGAGGCTGCGCTCCCCGACCTCACCGGCGGCGTCGACGGCGAGGACGACGATGCGACCGGTGCCGGTGGCCGGGGCCTCGAGGTCCGAGGGGGCAGCGACGGCGGCCACGGGGACCCCGCCGGCGACGAGGAGCGGGCGGGCCGGGGCGAGGACCTCGAGCGCACCGGTGGCGGTCAGCGCCCCGAGGTCGACGCGGGCCAGCAGGTCCTCGCCGACCTCGGTGTCCCGTTCGATCCGGGTCGCGGAGCTCACCGGACCTGCCGGCACGGTGTCGCCGGCACCGACGCCGACGAACGGCGCCCCCGATGGGACCGACAGCGCACCGAGGACGACCACGCCACGACCCGAGGCCAGGGCCCCGCGCACGGACCCCTCACCGGCCCGGGCCGCGTCGACGACGAGGGCGTCGGCGGCGTCCGGTGCTGCGGGGACGCAACCCCGGTGGGTCAGGGCCTCGGCGAGGCCGGGCCGGTCGGCGACGACGGCCACGGAGGGAAACAGGCTCACGGGGACCTCCTGTCCGGAGAAACTTCGGTGTTTGCGCTTTCTGTACGAAGAATCTACGGGCAACCGGCGCTCGAACGCCAATTCGTGACGTCTCGTGGGCGGTTCTCCACCTCCTGCGCTCCCCACGGCGACCTCCCCGAGCTGGCGCGCCGCCGAGGACATGCCGAAGGGTGGCCGTTCCTCCCCTGGGGAACGGCCACCCTTCGGCGGCTCGGGACCGGCGCCGAGAAGGCACCGGCTCGGCTCACTTGGCCGACGTGCTCTTCTGCGCCTCGGCGTTGGTCTTGCACTTCTTGCCCATGGCGTCGAGCTTGTCGCCGGCGGCCGAGACGACCTGGCGCTGCCCGTGCCAGTCGCTCTGGAAGCGGTCGGCGTCCGAGCCGCCCCAGTTGCCCTTGATCTGCGAGACGGCGCTGTTGACGGCCTCGACGATGCCGTCGAGCTCGCCCTTGTAGCCGACGAGCTTGTCACCGGACGCGGACACCGCGTCGGCGTTCATGCCCTTCTTGTAAACAGCCATGTCAGTTCCCCTTCAGAAGTCTGCGTTGTGTGGACGAGTGGTGGGCGATCAGTACTGCGAGGACGTCTCGCGCTGCTGCTGGACCTCGCGGTCGATCGTCGTCTTCATCTCCGTGAGCAGCTTCTGGGCCTTCTGCAGTTCGGGACGGTGCGTGCCGGTCCACTCCTGCTCGAACTGCTTGGAGTCGTCGCCCTGCCAGTTCTGCTTGAGGGACTCGACCTCCTGGTCGACCTTCGTGATGAGCTTCTGGATGGCCTCGGCCTGCTGCTGCAGCACGTTGCCCTGGGCGTTGACCTCATCGTCGTTCATTCCGAGCCAAGCCATGACCTTCTCCTTTGCCTGTGTTCCCCCGAGTCCTTCGGGAAGTCCGTTGCTGTCGGGCCCACCCCTGTCGGCCGGCCGCGTACCTCTCGTGACGTTCGCGGTGGTGCGGGGCCTTCCTCCCGCGTCGCACCGTTCGTCGACATGCATGAACCTAGGGCAGCACCCCCGCCCGGTCGATGGGGAGCACTCCCCACGACGCTGCCCGAGCGGACGCCGCCACCCCGAGCGTGGTCGCGGACCGGCGGGTTCGTCTGCGCGACAAGGGGATCGACGTCCATCTCTCCGTCACGGCAGCGCCACCTGAAGCAGCTCGAACCTGCCCTTCTCGACGATGAAGCCGCGGCCCTCGGGCAGCTCGGCCCGGTTGAGCGCGGGCAGGTTCGCCTTGAAGACCGACAGGCCCTCGTTGCCGTCGGGGTGCAGGGCGATGCCGGACCGGGACGTCTTGAGCAGCGCCTGGAGCCCGAAGTTGCTCGAGAAGAACGCCGCCTCGCCCTCGGCCACGACGAGCTGGTCGTTGTCGACGCACGCCTTGACGAGCGTCGTCAGCGCGTTCTCGGCCCCGGACGGCGCGAGGTCGTCGACCCGCTCGACGAACACCGCGACCGGACGCAGGATGCGCCCCTCCTCCACGTCCGCGGCCAGCCTCGACGCCAGGGTGGACGTCGCCTCGCCGCCGACCGCGGTCTCGGCCCAGATGCCGAGGTCGAGCAGCTCGGAGCCGCGCCGCGGTGTCATGAGGTAGAGCGCCGACTGCGAGCTGAACCGGTACAGGCCCGCGGCCGTGGCCGCCATCGCCGTCGTGCGGCCCGAGCCCGAGGGGCCGGTGATGACGAACGTGCCCTTGGGGTCGAAGCCGTGCGGCTCGAGCGAGGAGGACGCGACGCCCACGACGGGCCGGCCCCCGCGCTCGGGCGGCAGGTCACCGAGCGGGATGGCGTCGGCGAGCGACTCGATGGGCGGCGCCTGCGAGACGCCGGCCTTGTGCGTCGCGTCGGCGAACGCCTCGACCGCCGCGGCCTGGACCGTGACGTCCGATGAGCCGCCGAGCACCGCGACCTGCACCTCGGCGCCGTTCACGAGACCACGGCCCGGGGGCGAGGCCATCGTCAGGACGTCGCCCGGGACGCCGAAGACCGAGTAGTCCTCGGTGCTGCTCATGCGCAGGATGACCCGGCCCTGCACGGCCGCGGCGAGGTTGGTCGGCAGCCCGGTGCGCTGGTCCGAGGCGATGATGAAGTGCACGCCGACCGGTCGGCCGTCGGCGGCGAGGCCGGCGAGCAGGTCGAGCCACTGGAACCGGCCACCGACCTCGTAGGCCTGCCGGAAGGCCGTCATGCCGTCGATGAGGACGACGATGCGAGGCTCGTCGGTGCGGCCGGAGAGGCGCCGGTAGTCGGTGATCGTCGCGGCGCTCACGGCGGAGTACCGGCCGGCGCGCTCGTCGATGGTGGCCCGCAGCATCCGCAGTAGCCGGGTCACGCGCTCGTGGTCGCCGCCCGGGACGATGGAGCCGACGTGCGGCAGGGTCTCCAGCATCGCCAGACCGCGGTTGCCGAAGTCGAGTCCGTACACGTGGCAGGGTCCGCCGCGGACCGTGTAGCCGGCGGCGATGGCGATGGTCCGCAGGAACACCGACTTGCCCGAGCCGGACGTGCCGTAGACGGCGATGTTCCCCTCCTTGTCGGGACGGAACGCCACCTCGGGCTGGGCCTGGTTGTCCGGGTCGTCGGCGACGCCGAAGACGAGCTCGTCGTCGCGGCGCTGGGTCGGCAGCGTCGCGAGGTCGTAGACCGGACGCAGGTCGGGCAGCCACGGCTTGCGCGGCCGGGGCAGCTCGGCGCGTCGGGCGGCGCGGCCGAGGGTCGCGACGAGGCGCTGGATGTCGGTGGGCCCCAGGTCGGCGTTGTCGTCGCCGTCCTCGCGACGCGGCGGCTCCCACTCGGTTCCCGCGCCGAAGGTCAGCGTCTCGACCTTCATCTCCGGCGGCGGCGGGACGTCGGAGGTCCAGCCTCCCGCGTACCCGGTCTGGAAGGGCACGAGGCGCCCCGGACCGGTCTTGCTCACGGCGCGGCCGGGCAGCGCCGGGTCGAAGAAGGCCGCCTCCTTGCTGCCGAGGACGTCCTCGGAGTCGTTCTCGTCGGCCATCCGCAGCGCCATGCGCAGGTTGGTGTTGGCGCGCAGGTTGTCCTTGATGACGCCGGCGGGGCGCTGCGTGGCCAGGATGAGGTGCAGGCCGAGCGACCGGCCGCGCTGGGCGACGTTGACGACGCCGTCGACGAACTCGGGCACCTCCTGGACGAGGGCGGCGAACTCGTCGACGACGATGATGAGCGAGGGCGGCGCCTCGACCTCGCCGCGACGCTCGAGCTCGACGAGGTCCTTGGCCTTGAAGCGGGCCAGCAGGTGCTCGCGGTAGTGCAGCTCGGCGGCCAGCGAGGCGAGGGCCCGCCGGACCAGGTGGGGCGAGAGGTCGGTGACGAGGCCCACCGTGTGCGGCAGCTTGACGCAGTCGCGGAAGGCCGACCCGCCCTTGTAGTCGACGAGCAGGAACGTCACCCGCTGCGGGGAGTGCGCCGAGGCCATGCCGAGGATCCAGGCCTGCAGCAGCTCGGACTTGCCGGCACCCGTCGTGCCGCCGACGAGGGCGTGCGGGCCGTCGGAGCGGATGTCGACCGAGAACGTGCCCTGGCTCGACTGCCCGACGACGGCGCGAAGGTTGCCGGGCTTGCGGGGCAGGACCGCCGGTGCGTAGGGGCCGGTGAGGATCGAGCGCGACTCGCCCCACTTCTCGATCACCGACTCCTCGGCCCGGGCCAGCTCGGTGCCGGCGAGGGTGAGCAGCGACACCGAGCGGGGCAGGTCGCTCGCGTCGTCGACCGGCACCCCGGCGTCGACGACGGGCGACAGGGCGCGGGCGCAGGCCATCGCCTCGTCGTAGCCGATGCGGTCGACGGCGACGGGCTGGACCTCCTCGCCCTCGTGGACGTAGCCGGCGAGGGAGCGTTCGTCGCCCTCGACGACGAGGAAGGTGTGGCAGGCCGCCGGCAGCAGCTGCTGGGTCTCGGCCACCCACACGACGATGACGCCGTGCTGGTGCCCGCGCTCGGCGATCGCGACGAGGCGGCTGCGCTCGATGGGGGCGTCGCTCTCGACGAGGACGAGCACCGACGGCCGGCCGGCGCTCGCGGCCTCCTGCTCCTTCGGCGTGCCCTTCGCGGCGATGAGGTCCTCGAGCGCGTCGGCGAGCGCCGAGCAGGCCGGCGCGCTGCCGGCGAGGTGGGCGACCTCGACCGGGCTGTGCGGCGAGCTGGTGTGCGGCAGCCACTTGAGGAAGTCCCAGTCGCGGGCCGAGCTGCCCGAGGCGAACGAGCAGACGGCCAGCTCGGCCGGCGAGTGCAGGGCCACCGCCTGGACGAGGAGCGAGCGAGCCGCGCCCAGGGCGCTCTGCCGCGGACCGGCCACTCCGACGGCGCCGGTGCCGAGCGGGGTCGCGACGACGGGGACGTCGTGGACGACCTCGAGCCCGGACAGCTGCTCGGAGACCGCGAGCCACGCCTCGGCCTTGGACCGGCCGACGGCAGGCATCGTGATGGGGGAACGCGACGGACGCGTGCCGAGGCCGAGGCGCAGCTCACCGAAGCCCGGGGTGTCGCGGCGTCGCGTCCACAGCAGGGCGCTGCGGTCGCGGACCGCGACGAGGCAGTCGGTGCCGCTCGGCTGCTCGCCACGGCGGACGTGGCCCTCGCGCTCGAGGGAGGCCCTGATGCGTTCGGACAGCAGGCCGAGGTCCTCGGTGAAGTCACGCATCGCCTGCTCGAAGTCCTTGCGCTGCTGTCGCCGGCCCTCGTAGTACGTGCCGGCCATCATGAGCGGCATCATCAGCATGAAGACGATGGAGTACGGGCTCTTCGTCAGCGCGAACACGAAGATGCCCATGAGCAGCGGAACCAGCATCGCCACGAGGGGCATCGGGTTGCTCTTGCCGCGCTCGGGCAGGTCGGGGACCTGGAACTCTTGGCCCTCGAAGAGCGGGGCGACGCGCGGCGAGCGCGAGAACTGGACCGTGCCGGCGTCACCGGACAGCACGCCGCTGCCCGGGCGCGCCACGGCGCCGTCGCCGGTCAGGTGCACCTCGAGCTCGGTGTCGCCGAGGCGGATGACGTCGCCGCTCTTGAGGTGCGCGCGGGTGACCTGCTGGCCGCCGGCCGTGATCCCGTTGGCCGAGCCGAGGTCGACGACCTCGACGACCTCCTGGACGACGAGCTTGGCGTGCTGCCGCGAGACCGACTCGTCGGTCAGGTGCACCTCGCAGCCGCGCCCGCGCCCGACGTAGGCGGTGCCGCGCGAGAGCGGGAACTCGCGACCGGCGTCGGGGCCCGAGCGGATGACGGCGACCGCGGCCGGGCGGCCACGGTCGACGAAGCCCTCACCGGCCCGCGTCACGGTGACGCGCATGCCGGACTGCAGGCCGCTCTCGGCGACCGTCGCGCGCGGGTCGAGGCCGCGCATCTCCTGGTCGACGAGGGCGAGGGTCATCGGCTCGTCGACCCCGAGGACGCTGCTCCGGTTCGGGTCGGCGGCCGCGAGGTAGCCGGCGAGGTCGCCGACGGTCGTGGCCGAGTCGGTCGTCGCGACGAGATCGGTCTCCCGGTCACCGGACCGGAGGACGAACTTCAGCTTCACGCGTCACCCTTCGTGCTCTCGTTGGTGCTCCTCCGGCGGGTGGCTCGGTCTCCGAGGCCGGCCCGTCCCGGGCGCCCGGGGTGCCCGGCCCGCCCACGCCCGCCGGGGTCACCGGTGTGCCCGGAGCGTCGGGCGGCTCCGAGGCCGCCACGTCGGCCGGCCCGGGTGCCCGGCGGGGCCGTGCCGACGCCGGCCCGCCCCGCCCGTCCCCGGCGCTGTGACGCCGATGAGGACACCGAGGCCGACGCCGACCCCGGGCCCGAGCGCGACGTGCGGCGGACCGCAGGCGCCAGGCCCGAGCCGGTGGGCAGGTGGTGACGGAAGGTGCGCAGCGACACGTCGGCGCGCAGCCGCTGCCAGAACGACCGACCCGAACGCAGCCGCCTGCGGGCGGTGTCGACGTCGGCCCAGAAGGCCTCGACCTCCTCGTCGGTCGGCTCGTCGACGTCGAAGACGTGGCCGTCGGCGGCCGCGGCGACCGGGACGAGCTGCAGGCCGCTCGGGGTGGACCCGCCGCCACCGCCGACGGCCAGGGGCTCGGGATCGGGGCTCGGCGGCACCGGCCCACCCGCCCGAGGGGGGACGCCCATGAGCGCCCCGTCGACGACGACGCTCGGCCTCGGCCGTGGCGGTCCGTCGACGTGCAGCTCGAGTGCCCGGGCTTGCTCGATGCGGGTTCCCTTGGCGGGCAGGGGCATTCGTAGGTCGCGGGCCGTGTCGATGATCTCGCGCCAGCCACCGGTGACCCTGGTGGCCGGGGCGCCCGTCGTGCGCCGACGCCGGCGGCGCAGCCACTTGGCGCCCCGGATCGCGCCGTACACGGCGAGGAGGACGAGGAGGGGCAGCACGACGTAGAAGACGAGCCAGCGCAGCCAGTCCGGCCAGTTGTCGGGGTCGAGGGGGTTGTCGTCCTTCGGCGGGTTGCGCAGCTGGGTCGCGTTCTGCGCCTGGTCCGGGCCCTGCAGGACGCTCGGCGGGTTGTTGGCCGCGGGCGGCGGCACCTGCGCGCCGGTCTTCTTCTCCTCGGACTTGCGGATCAGCTGCTGCGGCTTCTTGTTGCGGTCGGGCACGAACTGGGTGGCCAGGATCGGCAGCCACGTGTCGTCGGTGAGCTTGACCTCGACCCAGGCGCGGACGTCCTTGCCCTTGACGACGCCGCCCGGTTCGGGGACGGCGCCCAGGACGACGCGCGCCGGCACGCCGAGCCGGTTCGCGATGAGGGCGTACGCGGCCGCGTACTGCTCGTCGTTGCCGGCCAGCTGCGTCGACCGCATGAACTGGCTCATCCGCAGCAGGCTGTGGCCCGGCAGGAAGACGTTCTGGTAGTCGCCCGGGGCCCCGCCGTCGGTGTAGGCGCCGTCCTGGAGGGCCTTGGCGACCGCCGCGACCTTCTGCCACTGACCGTCGACCCGGTCGGTCCACGGCGTCACCTTGTCGTCGAGGAACGACAGCGACGACGCGTCGACCGTCGACCCGTCGGCAACGTCCGCGCTCTTCGGCAGCTGGGCCGGCGGCGCCTGGACGTGGGCGGTGACCGTGTACTCGTCGCCGGGGGCCAGCTTCTCGGGCAGGACGCCGGTGTTGGTGTCGACGTTGAAGCGCAGGTCGTCGGCGAGCCGGTCGCGGCGGGCGCCGCCGAAGTCGAGACCGGTCACCGTGCCGAACGTCGGCAGCCAGACGTCGCTGTAGCCGCCCGCCGGCACGGCCACCGTGGCCGTGACCTCCTGGCCCGGGCCCTCGGCGGCGATGTGCGTGCCGACCTTGCGGAAGCTCGTGCCGTCGGCCTCGGGGCCGTCGCCGAGGTTGGCGAGGTTGCCTGCGCCCCAGACGAACCCGTCGTAGGAGTCGAGCGCGGCAAAGCGCAGCGGGACGCCGGCCGGCAGGCCCCGGACGGTGAGCAGCGTCGTGTCGAACTGGTGGGAGGCGTTGGGCTCGGTGTACTGGCGGAAGCCGGCGAGCGGCGACGCGTACTGGCTGACGTCGAACGGCGGCACGAGGGAGGAGCGGAAGACGGTGCGGGGGTGGTCGGCGCCGGGCAGCATCGGCCCGACGAAGAACCCGCCGACCGTCGCCACCGCGAGCAGGCCCGCGGTGGTGACGGCACGCGTCGTGCGCCCGGCACCGTTCTGCAGGGCCGGGCGGTTGCGGTTGCTGCGCAGCGCCGTCCAGCCGATGGCGACGAGCGCGAACACGGCACCCTGCACGAGCACCGCGGCCGGCGTCAGGGTGCCGAGGACGATGGAGGCGACGAGGAGGGCCACGGGCGCGACGAGCGCGAGGACCGCTCCGGGCCAGCGGCGGGCGACACCGTGGGTCAGGGCGGCGCCGGCGAGGCCGAAGAGGAACGGCAGCGCCAGGTACGGGCCCTCGGAGTCGACCGGCGGCAGCGCCGTCAGCAGCTCCTTCCAGCCGGGCACGGCCATGTGCACGAGGGTCCCGAACGTCGCGCCCGAGGGGATGAACCCCGCGAGGAGGTCCTCGCGCACGGCGATCGGCCCGGCAAGGAGGAGGTAGACGGCGGCGGTGCTCAGCAGGGTCACGGCGCCGACGGCGCGGAAGGCTGCGGTCACGTGGGCGACGAGCAGGCCGAGGACCAGGCCCGCGAGCCCGACCCAGAGCCAGCCGAGGCCGAAGAAGGTCGTGCGGAAGCCGACGAGTGCGATGCCGACGAGGACCACGGTGAACCCGGCGTCGACGAGGTGCGGCACCGTCGGACGCAGCCGGGCCAGCTGTGCGCCCACCTTCTCGCCGACGCTCGGTGGGCGCACGAGGGCGCTCGGCGGCGGGGCGGGGATTCGGGTCTGGCTCATCGGGCGACTCCGGTGAACAGGAGGGACCGGAGGTCCTCGAGCGCGCTCAGCGTCAGGATCGTCAGCCCGCCGCCGCGGCGGATGCCGTGGTCGGCCTCCGGGTCGACGACGACGACGACGCGGGTCACCTCCGGCGGGAACTGCCCGGCCGCGCGCTGCAGCTCGATGAACGGGCGGTGCGGGCCGGTGACGACGAAGACCGTCGACGTGTCGGGGGCGAGGTCGGTGGCGTCGAGCGACACGGAGAACAGGTCGATGGGGCCGGGCTCCACCCGCGACAGGGCGTCGAGACCGACCTGCGGGACCGACCTGGAGACCTTCTCGTCACCGCACACCATGGTGCAGTCCTGCTCGTCGAGCATGACCCGCACCATGATCGAGGCGCCGACCGAGATCGCCGTCTCGACGTCGGCCTGGATCGCCGTCGGCGCGTTGGCAGCCATGACGTCCCGCTCGACGTCGCGGTCGGTCCGACCGGTGCGGCCGTGTCCGGACCGGTACTGCTCGGGGTCCGGGTCGACGACGATCGTCACGTGCGAGCGCCGGGTGTCGAGGAACTGGCGCACGAGCAGCCTGCCGGCCTTGGCCGAGCTGCGCCAGTGGATGTAGCGGCGGTCGTCGCCGGGCTGGTACTCCCGCAGCGCGTGGAAGGCGAGGTCGCTCATCGAGACGTCCTCGGTCGTGCTGCCCTCGAGGTCGCGCAGCAGGCCGGCGCCGAGCGACTCGAGGGCGACGGTCCGCGGGTGCACGAACAGCTCGGTGCGCTCGGTCCACCTCAGGGTCCGACGCATGAGCCCGAGCGGGTCGCCCTGGACCGTCGTGGCCGGCCCGACCTGGATGACCCCACGGCGGGAGGTCGGCACGACGAAGAGCTCCTCGTGCGCGTGGCCCGGCGTCAGGGCCGGCAGGACGAAGCGCGCGGCCGACAGGCCGACCGGCAGCTCGACGAGGATCGGCAGCATCGGCGTGCGCGCCTCGTTCGTCACGACGATGCGGCCGGTGGCCGGCTCGCCGACGACGACGCGTCGGGGGTCGACCTCCGCGAGGATGCGCACCTTCGTGCGCCCGAGGGCCAGGACGAAGCAGACGGCGAAGAGCACGAGAGCGGCCGCGGCCACCATGAGCAGCTCGGTCCAGCCCCACCCGGCCCCGACGAACCAGCAGGCGAGCCCGAGCACGAGGATCGTCCACCCGAGCGGCGACACCCAGTGCAGCACGCCGGCGACCGGCCGCCACACGCCCTCGGTGCGCCGCGCGACGCGTCCGGTGGCGTGCCCGAGCGTCTGCGCGAGCGGCTGCGTGACGTGACGGATCCCGCGGCTCGTCGTGCCGCGCGCCGGAGCCCTGCGCCCCTTGACCTGTTCGGCCATTCCTACCCCTTGTCCCGGACCGTGCCTGCCGTGGTGCGAACCGCGTTCAGGCGGAGGCGCGCTCGGCCGGCGGCGCGATGTCGCCGAGGATCTGGTCGACGACGCTCTCGACGGTCGTGCCGGCGAACTGCGCCTCCGCGTTGAGCAGGAGTCGGTGCGAGAGGACCGGCTCGGCGAGCACCTTGACGTCGTCCGGGACGACGTAGGTGCGACCCTGGCTCGCCGCCCACGTCTTGGCGCACCGCACGTAGGCGAGGCAGCCGCGCACCGACAGGCCGAGCTTGAGGCTCGGGTGGCGACGCGACTCCTCGGCGATGCGGCTGACGTAGCCGAGGATCGCCGGGTCGACGTGGATCTCGTCGGCGAGCCGCGCCATGTCGACGATGACGTTGCTCGCGATGAGCGGCTGCAGCTGCTTGGCACGGTCGCGCGTCTTGGCGTCGGCGAGCACGGCGATCGTCGCCTCGTGGTCGGGGTAGCCGACGCTCGCCTTCATGAGGAAGCGGTCGAGCTGCGCCTCGGGCAGGCGGTAGGTGCCGGCCTGCTCGATGGGGTTCTGGGTCGCGATGACCATGAACGGCTCGCCGACCGAGTGCGGCGTGCCGTCGATGGTGACGCGCCCCTCCTCCATGACCTCGAGGAGCGCGGACTGGGTCTTCGGCGAGGCGCGGTTGATCTCGTCGGCCAGGACGATCGTCGCGAAGATCGGGCCCGGGTGGAACTCGAACGCCTGCTTGCTCGGCTCGTAGATCGTCACGCCCGTGACGTCGGAGGGCAGCAGGTCGGGCGTGAACTGGATGCGGCTGTGGCTGCCCTGGACGGTGGCCGACAATGCCCGCGCCAGCTGGGTCTTGCCCGTGCCCGGGTAGTCCTCGAGGAGCAGGTGGCCCTCGGACAGCAGGCACGTCAGCGCCAGGCGCGTCACGTGCTGCTTGCCGAGCACGGCCCGCTCGATGTTGCCGACGAGCTGGTCGAAGGTGTGGGCGAACCAGGTGACCTGGTCCTGTGTGACGCTCATGGGTGTCCTTCTCGTGAAAGTGGTGTCGTGCGAAGGGTGGTCGTCGGGCCGTGGGGCCGCCGCGGGATGCGCGGCCTCAGCCCCACGGGTTCTTGGTCGCCGAGTCCCGGCCGTTGGACCCGGTGCAGGTCACCGTGACCGACTGGTTCGGATAGCCGAGGAACTTGCCGGAGTTGTTGCGGCCGTTCGTCGGTTCGTGCGTGCCGGCTGTGCCGTCGTCGGGCTGGGACCACCCGCTGATCGCACAGCTGATCGCGCCCTCGAAGTTCTTCAGCTCGTAGCCGATGTGGTTGCAGTTCGTGCCACACTCCTTGCCCTGGAACGGGTCGAAGCAGCCGGTCGTGCCGCACGCCGTGCCCTTGTAGACGCTGACCACCTGCGGGTTCGGCTTGGCGTTCGTCGTGCCGGTGACGAACGCGGTCCACGGGCCGGGACCGGAGTCCTGGGCGATGGCCCGCACCCGGATGGTGCGCGACGTCGAGTAGCCCAGGCCGCTGAAGGTCGTCGAGTGCGTCCCCGCGCCGACCGTCGTGTTGCGGTCGCCGTCGATCTCGTAGCCGGTGACCGGGCGGCCCTCGCTCGGCGCGGTGCCCCACGTGAACGTGATGCTGTTGTTGTCGTGCGACTCCCGCAGGCCCGGCACGCCGTTGGTCGGACCGTACGGGTGGAACGTCACGCTGTTCGACCAGGGCGAGCACATCCCGGCCACGTTGCAGGCCTGGACCTGCATCGACTGCTGGCTGGTCCCGAGGCTGCCTGCCGTGCCGCCAGAGCAGCCGCTGGAACACGCCCACGAACCGCTGCGGCCCGACGACGTCTGCCAGTTGACCTTGTCGTAGCCGCGCGAGCGCGAGTCACCGAGGGTGAAGGACGCGTCGCCCGAGTAGTCCTTGCGCGGCGTGACGACCGACTGCAGGTTCGGCGTCTCGGGGATACCGTCGGCGGTGTAGCCGGAGAAGTTGGCCTTGTCGGACGTCGCCGGGCCGCCGTTCGTCGCGGTCACGGTGTACTCGACCCTCTGCCCCTGGTAGGGGATCGTGTCGCTGGCCGTGCGGGACTCGCCGCCCGAGCGCGTCGCGATGAGGTTCCACGCGCCGCCCTCGGTGCGCCGGTACACGTCGTACTGCGTGATCGGCGGGCCGTTCGGGTCGGTGGCCGGCCACGAGACCGTCACCTGGGCGTTCGGCTCGCCGGGCACCGGGGCCCGGGGGCTCAGCGTCGGGGCCGGCACGTTGGCCGGCTTGCCGAACGACTGCGCCTTGACGGTCGGGCCGAACGGACCCCAACCCGCTCCGTTGCGGGCCTGGACGCGGATGTTGTACGCGTCGTTGTTGACCAGTCCGCTGAGCACCTTGGTCAGGGCCGGCGCCTTGACCGACACGGTGCCGCCCGACCCGGCGTTCGTGCCGATGTCGACGTACTGGACGCGGTAGTCGGTGACCTCGCTGCCCTCGTTCGGCGGCGGCGTCCAGCTGACGGTGAGCTTGCGGTCGCCCGGGACGACGGTGCTGATGACCGTCGCCTTGGGCTTGGTGTCGGGCCGGACGGTGTTGCTCCGCGGGCTCTCGTCCGACCAGCCGACCGCGTTCTGGGAGCGGACGGTGAACGAGTAGTCCTTGCCGTTGGTCAGCCCGGTGATGGTGCACGGCGAGCTGGCGCAGACCTGCCGCACCTCGCCGCCGTTGGCGATGACCTCGTACTGCGAGATCGGCAGGCCGCCGTCGTAGGCCGGCGGGCGCCAGTCGACGCGGGCCGTGCTGCCGAGGATGCGGTCGGCGACGGCCACCGGCGCGTCCGTCGGGTCGGGCTTGCTGCGCACCGTGACGGTCACCTGCCCGAGCGCGGCCGGACGACCCGGCGCGTCGAGGACGCGCACCGCGATCTTCGTGTCGCCCCGGGCCTTGTCGGACGCCGACACCGTCAGCTGGCACCCGCCCGCCGATGCCGTGACGCCGGTGCCCGACACGACCGAGGTCTCCTGCACCGAGCACTGCGGTGCCGTGAGCGGGCTGTCGAGGTACTGGGCGAGGTTGACCATGCGGCTCGTTCCGGCGATGAGACCCTCGACGAGCACCGGGCGCATCGTCGCGATCGGGGGCGCGCTCGTGACGCGGACCCGGATCTTGAAGGTCTCGGCGCCACCCTTGGCCTTGACCGCGACGGCCCCGGTCGTGCCGGCCTGCGCGGCCGCCTGCGCCTTGAGGACGACCTGGCGACCGCCCTGGCCGGACTGCGACAGGTCGACGCGGTCGGCGGCGGGATCCCACGTCGCCTCGTAGGCCGCCGCGCTGGCGTCCATGCCGTCGGGCAGCCAGGCGTGGCACAGGCGCGGGATGTCGAAGCTGCGCGCCGGGCCGTCGGCCGCGAGGAGCACCTCGTGGTCGGGGCAGCGCAGGACCGGCACGTCCGGGCCGATCTGGACCGGCACCGTGACGTAGGTCCGCTGGGCGGCCTTGTCGTTCGGGCCGGTCGCGTTCGTCACCTCGAGCATGAGCGCTGCCGGACCGACGTAGCCGTTCGTCGAGGTCAGGGTCAGCTCGGTGGCCGACGTGACGGCGAACTGGAGCTTCTCGGCGGGCGAGGTCGACACGGTGTCGGGTGAGGTGACCGAGACCTTGCCGCCGCGCGGGTCGAGGACGTAGTCGCCGAGGGGCACCCGGACCGTTGAGTCGGCGCCCATCTTCACGGTCTTGCCCGCGACGACGTAGGGCAGGCCGTTGTTGCCGGCGGGGACGTAGATGAGGGCCATCGCCTGGGCGCCGTCGGCGTCCTCGATGACGTAGGGGACGACGCGAGCCTGCGGACGCAGCTGGATGCGCAGCTTGCGACCCTCCCGGGTCACGCCGTCGCCGTAGAACTTCACGATCTTCAGCTGCGACTGCTCGCCGTCGAGGTCGCGGTCGTTGGCGAGCGCGTCGACGACGATCGAGGTCTCGCCCGGCTTGGCCGTGCCGGTGTCGTCGACGGCGGTGGGCGGGTTGTTGAAGTCCTTCTGCCCGCGGACCGTCAGGGTCGACTTCGACGGGTCGAAGAGACCGTCGGTAATGCCGTACGTCAGCACCTTGGCGGGCCCGACCTCCGGCGCCACGACCTTGAACGTGTCGTCCTTCTGGCGCGAGAAGTCCTTGAGCGTGCCGGCGTCGTTGAGCGTCGACAGGTCGACGAACGACACGGAGTCGCCGGCGGCGATGAGGTCGTTGGCCAGCACGTCGGCGCGCACGGTGCGGCCCGGCGCGGCGACGACGTCGTCCTCGACGGCGACCGGCGGCTGCGGGTCGCCGGGCTGGACGACCCCGACGCGCACGAAGCCGTCGCTCGTCGCGCCGAAGCGGTCGCGCAGCTGGTAGCGGATGACCTCCGTACCGGCACTGCGGGGGTAGGCCTCGTAGCGGATCGTCGCCGCGCCGTAGCCGACGACGCGCCCGTACTCGAGGTCGACGGGACCGGTGTCGTCGCCGACGATGCCGCTGACGAACGTCAGGTCGCCGTCCGGGTCCACGCCGCTCGTCGGCACGGTGATCGACAGGGTGTCGCCGGCGGTGACGCTCGCGGTGAAGCTGCGCGCCTGCGGCGGCTGGTTCGGGTTCTTCACGGGGTCCGGGGGCGGGGTGACCGTGACGGTGATCCGGCCGGTGCCGCCGCGCGAACGCTGGCCCTCGGGGTAGGTCGTGTACTCGAGGATCGCGGTCCTCGGGCCGGTCATCGGCGTGACCTCGGGGACGTACCGGACGACGGTTCCCGACGCGAACGCCTGGCCACCGCCGGAGAGCACCCGCACCTCCGGGGCGAGCTTGAGCGGGATGCCTTCGCTCATCGAGTCGTTGTCGAGCGCCGGGATCGTCACGGCGTCGCCGACGCGGACGGTCGCGACGTCGTCGACGACGGTCGGCAGCACCTTGTCCTTGGGCTCGGGCTTCTGCACGACGGACAGTTCACCGACGGCGGTCTTCGTGCCGTCAGAGATCGTGTACCGCACGGTCCCCTGGCGGGTCTCGGTGCCGGTGACCGGCGCCGTCGCGACGACGCGCACCCAGCGGCCCTGCACGATCGACGGGCGCAGCCACGCCTGCGCCGACTCGACGCGCTGCACGACGAGGACGTCGCTGCGCGGGCTGTAGTCGTTGGACAGGACGTCGGCGATGACCGGCGTCTGGCCGCGCACGACCGCGGCGTCGGGCGTCGCGACCGGCGGCGCGTCGGTGTCCTTGTCGGGCAGGATGTCGACCCGGATGCGGCCCGTGGCCACGCCGGCGCCGACCTGCGCGGTGTAGGTGACGACCGACGTGCCCGGCGTCTGTCCGGTGACCGTGACGACGCCGGTGTCGAGGTTGGAGTCGAGCGTCAGCTGGCCCGGCCCGCGGACCGCCTGGGCCAGGCGCATCCGCGCCTCCGGGTCGGTCGGGTCGGCGCCGGCGATGTCGTTGCCGAGCGGCTGGAGCTGGACCGGCTTGCCGACGACGGCGCGCACGACGTCGGGCTGCGTGCGGGGGCGGACCGGCTTCTCGTCGTCCTCGCTCAGCACGTCGAGGTCGACGGAGGACTCGGCGGTACCGCCGCGGCCGTCGTCGACGACGTACTTGACGACCTGGTCGCCCTTCTGGCCCTGCGCCTTGACCGTCAGCGCGCCGGAGCCGTCGACGCCGGTGGTCGAGACGTCGACGGGCGAGACCTGGATGGGGTCGTTCTCGGCGTCGCGCCAGTCGGCCACCACGCCGATGCGCACCGAGCCGTTCGCGACCACCGGGTAGGACGACCGGGCGAGCCGGGCCTGCCCCGAACGCAGCCTGGGCGCGGTGTCGACGTCGTCGGTGACGATGCGGACGGTGACCTTCGCGGTGGCCCGGCCGTTCTTGGCCGTCGTGCCGTTGTTGACCGTGTAGGAGAAGGTGAAGCCCTCGACGCGCGGCTCGTCCGGCACCGTCACCTGGACGGTCTGCCCGTCCGCCGACGGCGTCGCCTGGATGCCCGGGGCGTCGGGCTGGGTGACGTCGCCCGGCGAGATGGCCAGGATCGACCCCTGGCTGTCGGAGTCGTTGTCGAGGACGTGGAGCGTGGACGTCCGGCCGGGCCGCACCTGCATGACGTCGGGCTGGGCCTTCGGGGGCGTCCGCGTCTGCTGGTCGTCGAGGAGGTTCTCGTCCTTCTTCTTGTTCTTGTCGTCGGTCTGCGGCGGCGGGATGACCGAGTTCCAGTTGTCGATCTTGACGCGGTCGCGGTCGATGTCCCAGACGTCGCCGGAGTCGAGGTCGTTGAGGACGACAAGGCCCCGGTTGACGCGCAGCTTGACGCCGTCCGTGCGCACGCCCTTCTTCATGGCTCCGAGATCGACGGTGCCGGCGTCGGCAGGCGAGCCGCAATTGCGGCCGTAGTACACGTTCGACGGGCCGGCCCACGCGGCGTGGACGCACGAGGCGAGCCGGACCGGCTGGGACAGGTAGAGGTGCTGACCGGTCCGGCCCTGCGCGAGGGCGACACCGCCCGCCTGCCCGCCGTCGCCGGTGAGGTCGACCTGGGTCATGCCGGCCTCGTCCTGCACGAGGACGGTCGACGCGTCCGGGCCCGGCTGCTGGAGCGCGGCGTACGCGGGGTTGCCCGGCTCGGCGCTGCCGACCGACAGCTGCTGGGGCTCGTCGAGCGCGTCGGAGTAGAGCTTGTTCGTGCCGGAGTCCCACACCACCCAGTGCGACCCGACCGCGGTGACCTGGGCGGACTTCGAGGAGAAGCCCAGCCGGGTCGTCACCGGCTTGTCGAACGCCGCACCCTTCGGCCGCAGGACGGTGATGGAGCCCTTCTCGGCCGACAGGGCGTAGACGGTGCCGTCGACGCCGACCGCGACGGCGGCGTTGCCGCCGACCTTGGCCAGCGGCTTGGCCTGGGTCTGCAGCCCGTCGAGGCCGGTGATGCCGGCCCGGTCGTCGACCCGCTGGGCGCGCAGCTCGCCCGTGCCGGGGTCGATCATCGCGACGCTGCCACCGCGCAGGTCGATGGGCGGGGCGGTGAAGACGCGGTTGCCGGTGGCGGTGCTCGGCTTGGGCACCAGGACGGCCTGCTCGGCCTGGAGGGTGCCCTCGGCCGGGTTGATCGGCACCACCTGGTTGCTGGCCCTCGTGTAGCCGATGACCGCGGCGCCGTCCTGGAACAGGTCGAGGCCCGAGCTCGACCCCACGTCGGCGTACACGCCGGCGTCGAGCTGGCCGGCCGCCTTGTTGATGCGCCCGAAGCGCGACTGCTCGGAGTTGGTGACCCAGACGCCGCCGTCGTTGAGATCGGCCTTGCGGACGATCTCGCCGTCGCTCTTGGTCGCGAGCCAGACGAGCAGGCTCGCGACGAGGGCGACGACGACGGTCGAGACGATGCCGATCCGTCGCTGGGTGGCGGCGGTGCTCATGCGTTCCCCTGTTCGGCCACGGCCCGGGGGGCGGCGGCCTGCTGTCGTGCGTGCGGTGTGGAAGGCGTGCCGGCCGCGGCGTCGGCCGCGGCGAGGTGCTCGAGGAGGGCGAGGTCCTCCTCGACGACGATCTTGGTCGAGAGCGCGTGCTCGACGAGTCGGGCCTTGCGGTTGGTCGCGAGCTTGCCGATGCCGCCGTGCAGGCCCCGGGTGCCGGCGTCGGCGAGCTTCTGGCAGACGTTGTCGAGCTTGCGGTTGAACCGGGTGATGGTCCAGCCGAGCCGCTCGGCGGCGGCGGCCGACGACGGGATCTGGCTGGTGCCGGCCTCACGGCGTCGCAGGAACGGCTCGCACAGCGCGACGACGAGCAGCTTCTGGTCCGGCGTCAGCGACACGCGGCCCACCGTGGCGGCACCGACCTCCTCGCCGTCCTCGTCGGCGGCGCTCGGCGGCTCGGCCGTCACCGTCTTGAAGGCCGGGCTCGCGACGTGGATCTCGAAGTCGTAGGTGGTCGGGCCGGCGGTGAACCACACGACGAGCTTCTTCATCGCGAGCGGGATGCGGGCACCGGGGTTGAGGAAGGCCTGGAAGAGTCCCTGCTCGTCGGCGACGGTCGCGGTGAGCGTCGACCCGGTGTTGCTCAGCCACCAGAACCCGGCCTCGTGCGACACGACGAGGAAGGTGCGGTGCAGGTACGGGTTGTCGTCGACCTCGACGTCGCCGGTGCGACCGATGGTCAGCCCGGTCTCCGGTGACACGGCGTACTCCTCGCCGCAGAACACGACGGTCACCTTGCTGTGGATCACGATCAGGTCCCCTAACCCGGTCGACTCGCACACGACGGAGTCGTGCGCTCGCGGCTAACGAGGTCCAACTGTGCCGCGTTACGGACGTGTGTGGTGGTTTGGTGCTGTCTGGGTGAAGGTTTCCGCGTCGAGGCCCTCGTGTCGATCCGCGCCGGTACTCATGGCCGGCCCGGGAACGGCCCTCCGCCGGGTGCGTCGTGCCTCAGCGCGCCCTCACCGCGACCTCAGTGCGGCCTCACTGCGCGGTCTCGCACTGCGGGCCGCCGGGCGGCGAACCCTGGCCGGCACGGATGACGACGACGCCGGCACACACCTTGGTCCCCTTCGGGACGCTGAACGTGTACGTCGGCTTCGTCGCGGTGACGACCTTGGACCTGTCGGCGCTGACGGCGTCGTCGCGCGAGGCCGCGTACTGGATCCGGAAGGTGTCCTTGCCGTCCGGCTCGGGATACGTCCACCGGAAGGTGACCTTCCCGGGACCGGACTGCGCCGACAGGACCGGCCGGTCGAAGACCGGGTTGCCGACGGCGCTGTCGTCGCCGGGCATCGAGACCGTCTGGTTTGGCGTCGGCCCGACCTCCCCGGGTGGGGCGGACCCGCCGCGCACGACGAGGAACACGACCAGGCCCACGAGGACGACGACGCCGGCGGCCAGCACCCGGACGACGCCGACCCGGGCCGGCGGCGCGGACCACCCCGGCCGCGCGGGGGGCGGCTGCGGGTCGGCCGAGCTCGCGGCCCGGCGGACGGTGGCCTCGTCCGCCCCGTCGCCCAGAGGGGACGTCGCGGGTGAGGCGACGACGTCGGTGGCCGATGCAGCGCGGACCGGCGCGTACGGGCCGTGCGCTGGTGCCCCGCCGGGGACGGCTGCGGGAGAAGGACGCCCGTGGCCGGGATCGCGTCGACGTGTCTCGTCCTCGGCCGGCGCCCCCACGGGCCGCGGGCCGCCGGGGGCGACGGGCGTCGCGGGAGTCGCGGGAGCGGTGGGTCCGGCCGGCTGGGCGACCACCGTCTGCGGCGCCTTGATGCGCGTGCGGTCCTCGTCCTCGGCACCGCGACCCGTGGGGGACCCCTGGGTCTGGCTGACGAGGGTCGTGTGCCCCTGCTCGTCGAGGACGACGATGGGGGTGCGGGCCAGCCGCTGCTGCTGCTCGACGGCCTGCAGCGCCCGCGCCAGCTCGAGCGCCGACGCCGGCCGGTGCGACGGGTTCTTGGCCATCGCCTGCGCGAGGAGCCGCTCGAGCCCGGCCGGCACGTCCGGGCGGCCCGTAGGTGGCACGGGCGTGGTGCGGATGCGCGGCATGAGGGCGTACGCCGAGTTGTCGCCGCCGGGCACCTCGAACGGTGACCGGCCGACGAGGAGCTGCCAGAGCGTCGCGGCGAGCGAGTAGACGTCGGAGCGGACGTCGCCGTTGCTCTGGCCGTAGAGGACCTCGGGCGGCGCCCACGGCACGGAGACCCCGACGTCGTCGCTGGTCTCGGCCTCGGCGGCCTCGCCGTCGCGGGCACCACGGCCGGCGATGCCGAAGTCGGTCAGGCCGGGGGCGCCGTACGCGCTGACGAGGACGTTGGCCGGCTTGATGTCGCGGTGCGTGATGGCGGCCCGGTGGGCGGTCTCGACGGCACTGGCGATCTGGATGCCGGTGCGCAGGACCTCCTCGACGGAGAACCGCTCGGCCCGCGCCCGCATCGCCAGGTTGGGCGGCGGGTAGTACTTCATGACGAGGTACGGACGGCCGTCGTCGGAGGTGCCCGAACGGAACACCTGGACGATGTAGGGGTGGTCGCCGAGGGCCGCCATCGTGTCGGCCTCCTCGACGAACTGGCGGCGCAGCGCGTCGGTGAGGCCCTCGGACTTGAGCACCTTGACCGCGACGGGCATGCGCGGGCTCTGCTGCTCGTAGAGGAAGACGTCCGCGTAGCCGCCGGAGCCGAGGGGCTGGACGAAGACGAGCCCCGGGATCTTCGGGGGCGCTCCCTTGCGCGCTGCCATCAGAGCGCGGCCTCGAAGGTGAAGGAGACCTCGTCGGCCATCGACACGACCGAGCCGGGCTCGAGGACCTGCTGGTCGTTGGCGCGCAAGCGGACCGGCGCCTCACCGGGCAGCGCGAGCGTCGTGCCGTTCGTCGTGCCGAGGTCACGGACGAGGACGTGCCAGCCCTCGAGGACGACCTCGACGTGGTTGCGCGAGACGTCGCGCTCGGGGCTCGGCACCTTGACGACGTGCGGCCGGTCGGTGGCGGCGACGCCCTCGCCGAGCTTGGGCGAACGGCCGAGCAGGACGCTGCGGTCGAGGGTCACGACGTCTCCGGTGGACAGGCGCAGGACGCCGAGCGGCGGCCGCGGCATCGTGAACGGCTCCTGCGGCGGGATGGACGTCCCACAGACGCGGCACGCGTCGCCGTGCGGCGGCGTCGGGTGGCCCGACGCGCAGAGCACGGCCAGGACGCTGGGGCCGGTCGGGTTGGCCAGCTGGGCTGCGTGCCGGGCCTCGAGGAGCGCGCTGCGGTCGACGGTCTGCTCGGCCTCGTCCGCGTCGTCGAGCTCCTCGGTGGCGGCGGCGAGGCGCGGGGTGTGGTGCTGCTCGTACTTCGGGGTGTCGTGCGGCACGGCGTGGCCCGGGTCGGCGGTCGGGATCGGCTGGGTCGGCGGGACGGCCGGCGCCGGGTGCTCGTGCGTCACGGGTGCCACTGGTGCAGCGGCTGCGGGCGGTGTCGGGGCGGTCGGCGTAGTCGGGGCCGGGGCGGGCGCGGCCGGGGGCGGCCCGGTCGAGATGAGCGGGCTTGCCTGTGGCGCACGGACGCCCGGCGGCGGGGTGTGCACCTTGGGCAGCAGGCTGGGCGCGGGCGGCGGCGTGTGGCGGCCCGAGAACGTCGGGGTGTCGACCGGCGCCTCCGTCGGTGCCGACGGCGCGCTCGCGGCCGGCGAGGAGGTCGCCCACGGCACCGCAGAGATGAGCCCACCAGAGGTCCCGGGCACCGGCTGGGCCGGGGCGGCCGGCGACCCCGGGACCGGGTTGGTCACCGGGGCGGGGGCTGCGTCGGCCACCGCGGGCGCGGCGGCCGTGGGGTCGGGCGTCCCTGTCCTGCCGAGCTGCTCGCCCGAACGGCCACCGTCGTGGTCGTCATGCGGGTCATGGTGGTCGTCATGGTGCTCGTCGCCCTGGTCGACCTTCGTCAGCTCGGCGAGGACCCGCCGGTGCTCGTCGACGGCCGTGGTGTGGCCGAAGAGGTAGTCGTAGCTCGGTGCCTCAGGCAGCGCGTCGTCGTCGACCTCCAGCGCGGCGGAAGCGGCCGGCACGGCCGGCGCCGGAGGCGTGGGACGAGGCGTCGCGTTGGCGGCCTCGGGCTTGGGCGCCGTGGGCGACTCAGGTGCCTCGGGTCGGGAGGCCCACGTCGACTCGAGGTCGCGGTGCGCGCCGGCGTCGGGGAGATCATCGGCAACCGGTGCGGCCTGCGGCGACACCGCCGGGGTGGCCACGGCGGCCGGAGAGACCGGCACGTCGAACACCGGCGCTGGCGTCGACGGGAGCGGGGGTGGCACGGCTGAAGGCGTCGACCGTGCCGGCGCCGCCGCAGCCGGATCCGCGTCGGGCAGGTCGGACGGCACCGCCGGAGGGGATCCCGCGGCGGCGGTCGTGTCGCCGCCCGGCGCGCTCCGGCCCCGCACCGGCACCGCGGGACGAACCGAGTCCCAGGACCGCAGCGCCGCTGCTTCCCGCTGCGAATCACCCTGTGCAACAAGTGAGCCCGGCCGCTCGTCCTGCACCTGCCCGATGGCCGATCCCGACGCATCCTGTGCGACAAGTGAACTCGGTGCCTGCGGCGCGTGTGGTGCCCGGGTGGCGGCCACCTCGGGCTCGGCTGCCGACTCGTCGCGCCGGGCCCAGCTGCGGTCCCACGAGGAGGTCGTGCGGCCCGGCGCGGTGTCCGCGGTCGGCGCCCCGAAGGTCGGCACGGCAGGAGGAGGGGCGGCGTGGGCACCCGCGCCGGTCGCGCCGGTCGCGCCGGTCGAACCGGGCGAGCCGTTCGAGGTGGCCGTCACCGGCACGTCGAGGTCGCCCGCCGTCGACGCGTCTGACCGGGCCGGACCGTCGGACACGGTGGCTGCGGTGGCTGCGGTGGCAGTGGTGGCACCAGCCGGCACGACCACCGGGCCGGCCGAGGTCAGGGTCTGGGGCGGCACGGGCTGCTCACGCTCGGACTCGTCGAGCACCCGGAGCACCACGCGGTCGGGCGCCTCGGCGAGGTCGAGGTCGGCCCAGACCCGGGTGCTCGTCGCGCGGACGTCGTGCTCCGAGCCGTCGGCGAGCGTGACGACGGCGGCCACCGGCCCGAAGGCCACGATGCGCGTCGTGTCACCGGTGTGCACTCCGACGAAGTGCTTGGCCCGGCGCATGCCGCCCGCGGTCAGCACCTCGAGGACGTCGTCGAGGTCCCCGCCGTCGGCGGCGTCGCTCGCACGGAGCGTCTGCTCGTCCTCCTCGGGGAGGCCGACGAGCAGGTGCATGCCGGGGCCCCCGATGTGCGTCCACCCGTCGGGGGCCCAGTCCACGACGACGGTCGGGCCACTCACGTCTACGACCTGCTCTCCCCTGATGAGCCGTTCACGTTCTCGCGCGGGGTGGTGTCCTCGTCGACGTCGGCGTCCGACTCCTGCCCCTGCAACGCGACGACGATAGCAGTCACGTTGTCGCGCCCACCGGCTCGGACAGCGGCGTCCACGAGGGCCTCGGCGGCCGCGTCGACGTCAGGGTTCTCGAGGAGGATGGCCTCGATCTGCTCGAGGGACAGCTCGTTCGACAGGCCGTCGGAGCAGATGACGAACACCTCGCCCGGGTAGGGCGGGAAGACCCACGTGTCGACGGCCCCCATGGGGTCGCGCCCGAGCGAACGGGTGACGATGTTGCGGGCCGGGTGGCGGTGCGCCTCCTCAGGCGTCAGGATGCCGCGCTGCACGAGCTCCCAGACCTCCGAGTGGTCGACGGTCACCTGGCGCAGCGAACCGTCGAGGAGGCGGTAGACGCGGGAGTCGCCGATGTTGAAGACGGCCCAGTGCCGCTGGCCGCCGACCGACACGACGGCGAGGCCCGCCACGGTGGTGCCCATGCCGGTCTGCTCCGGGTGTCGCGCCGCGGACTCGAGGATGCGGCGGTTGGCCTCGGCGACCTGGGCGACGACGTCGCGGACCTGCAGGCCCGGCCGCGACGCGAGCTCGACCACGGTCTCGGCCGCGATGCGGCTCGCGACCTCGCCGGCCGCGTGGCCGCCCATGCCGTCGGCCACGACGAAGACGGTGCCCTCGGCGCGCGCGCTGTCCTCGTTGTGCTTGCGGACGCGTCCGACGTCGGAGCGGACGCCGACGGTCACGGTCGGCCGCACCGCCGTCACTCCCCGACCGTCCGCTCGCCTGGTGCGGCGGGCGGGTCGGCGCGCGACCAGGGCGTGACGCGAACCGTCGTGATGACGTCACGGACCAGCTCGTAGTCGCTCTCGGCGTCCGGCCCTCCGACGGCGCCGGTGAGCTGGACGAGGAACGCGGGCTGGGCCGCGTCGGCCTCGTGAGGGACGACGTGGAAGAGGTTGGCCTGCAGCACGCTGTCGACGTCGGCGTCGGGCCATGTCGCGTCGCACCCGACGAAGGCGGCACCTCCGAGGTCGGCCGCGTAGGGCTCGGACACCGCGCCCCCGCGCGAGCGCGCCATCGTGGCAACCTGCTCGAGCGACGCCTCGACCCGGAACCCGGGCCCGCACTGTTCGATGCTGACGACGACGTTGGGCGCGAAGGCGCCCTGACGTGGCAGGCGCGCGGCCATCGTCGTGCCCGGTGCGTGCACCGGTTCCCACTCCTCGGGAACCTCGAGGGCCACGGCCGGCAGGCCCGGGAAGTCGGCGCTCGGGTACGCGAGGGTGCTCATGCACGGTTCCTTTCGGTCGTTCCCGCAGGGGACGGGGACGGCGCGGTCAGTCAATCATTCACCGGAACCGGTGTCAGGTCGCTCGTCGTCGACGCCGAAGGCGGTCGCCACGAGGAACCGACGTCGGGGGCCGGACCGGACGGCCCGCGCGACCGGATCCGGACGGCCCAGCCTAGGCCGGACCAGTCGACCCGGCGATGGGGAGAACTCCCCGACAGGTACCCGTTCGGGAGCGATGACGGAGCTTCGCCCTCGTGGCGCGGCCACCCATGCTCGGACGACCCCTCGACCGCGGTGAACCTCCGTCGACGCTCCCGTCAGCCCTCGCGGGCAGCCCACCAGGCGAGGAGCTTCTCGCGGGCGGCGTCCTTGCCGATCGGGCCGTCGTCGAGGCGGACCGACAGGAGGTAGTCGTAGGCCTCGCCGAGAACCGGGCCCGGTCGGATGGCGAGCGCCTCGGCGATCTCGTTGCCGTTGAGCTCGGGTCGCACCCGGGACAGCTCCTCCTCGGCGGCGAGCCGCTCGATGCGCGCCTCGAGGTCGTCGTAGGCGCGCGAGAGCCGCTGCGCCTTGCGGACGTTGCGCGTCGTGCAGTCCGAGCGGGTCAGCCGGTGGAGCCGCTGGAGCAGCGGGCCCGCGTCGGTGACGTACCGGCGCACGGCCGAGTCGGTCCACTGTCCGTCGCCGTAGCCGTGGAAGCGCAGGTGCAGCTCGACGAGGCGCGAGACCTGCTTGGTCGTGTCCTTGTCGAAGCGCATCGCCTTCATGCGCCTGGCCGTCATCTTGGCGCCGACGACCTCGTGGTGGTGGAAGGAGACGCCGCCGCCCCTCTCGAACCGACGCGTCGGCGGCTTGCCGATGTCGTGGAACAGCGCGGCGAGGCGCAGCACGAGGTCCGGACCGGGAACCGACTCCGGCGGGCCGTCGGCCGGCCCCTCGAGGGCGATGGCCTGCTCGAGGACCGTCAACGTGTGCTCGTAGACGTCCTTGTGGCGGTGGTGCTCGTCGACCTCGAGGCGCAGCGCCGGCAGCTCCGGCAGGAACACGGCCGCGAGCCCCGTGTCGACGAGCAGCGCCAGCCCGAGCCGCGGGTCGGGCGCGAGGACGAGCTTGCTGAACTCGTCGCGGACGCGCTCGGCCGAGATGATCTCCAGCGTCTGGGCCCGCTCGGTCATCGCCGCCCGGACCTCCGGCGCGACCTCGAAGCCGAGCTGCGCGGCGAACCGTGCCGCACGCATCATCCGCAGGGGGTCGTCGGCGAAGGACTCCTCGGGCGCCGCCGGCGTCATGAGGCGACGCGCGACGAGGTCGGACAGGCCACCGTGGACGTCGACGAAGGCGAGGTCCGGCAACCGGACGGCCATGGCGTTGACGGTGAAGTCGCGGCGCACGAGGTCACCGTCGAGGGAGTCGCCGAACATCACCTCCGGCTTGCGGCTCGTGCGGTCGTAGGTGTCGGCGCGGTAGGTCGTGATCTCGATGACGTGCGCGCCCTTGCGCACCCCGATGGTGCCGAAGTCCCGACCGATGTCCCAGTGGGCGTCGGCCCACCCGCGGACGACGCCGAGGATGTCGTCGGGCCGCGCGTCGGTCGTCAGGTCGAGGTCGGGAGAGACGCGTCCGAGGAAGGCGTCCCGGACCGGACCACCGACGAGCGCCAGCTCGTGACCCGCTGCCGCGAACCGCTCGCCGAGCCCGGTGAGCATCGGCAGGACCGGGGCGAGGCGTGCGACGGCGCCCCGGAGCAGGGCCGTCCCGGCGTCGGCGACGGGCGGCGAGGGGGCGGGGTCACGTCGATCGGGCACCGGACCAGCCTAGGTGAGCGCGGTCCGTGCCCCGGAGCCGTCCGGGCGCCTCGCCGCGTCGGTCCCGACGACGAGGAACGCCGGGCCGGACCCCGTTATGGTGACGATGTGAGCGCGCAGCCGATCCCGAGCCAGGTCCCTGGCCGGCGGCTGCCCGCGGTCGAGGAGCGTTCTGCCGGAGGCATCGTCGTCGACGTCCGGGACGGCCAGGCGATCATCGCCATCATCGCGCGCCGCAACCGCGCCGGACGCGTGGAGTGGTGCCTGCCGAAGGGCCACGTCGAGCCCGGCGAGACCCTCGTCGAGACCGCGATGCGCGAGGTGGCCGAGGAGACCGGCATCATCGGGCGCGTGCTCGTCGAGCTCGGCACCATCGACTACTGGTTCGCGACGTCGACCAAGCGCGTCCACAAGTTCGTGCACCACTACCTCCTCGAGGCCCTCGGTGGCGAGCTGTCCATCGAGAACGACCCGGACCACGAGGCCATCGACGTCGCGTGGATGCGGCTCGACGAGGTCCACCGCAGGCTGACGTTCCCCAACGAGCGCCGCATCGCCCAGGCGGCGTGGAACCGGCTGGCGGGGACCGCGTGACCCGCCGCGGGTCGCGGCGTCCGGGCACGAGCGGACGCCGCGCGGCCCGTCTCGTGCGGTCGCTCGCGGCGGCGGTCGGCGTCGTCGCGACGCTCGGCACCACGGTGGGCGTCCCGGTCGGGGAACTGAGCGCCGGCGGTCTCGCCCGCGCGGCGGCCGCGCCTCGTGCCGTGACGCCGACCGCCGCGACCGCCGCGACCGCCGGCGTCTCGCCGGCCGTCACGCCGTCGCGCGACCGTGCCGTCGTCGTGCTCGACTCGATGAGCCCGAGCGTCGCTCGTGCAGGGACCGACGTCACCGTGACCGGCTCGGTCACGGCCCCGCTGACCGGCCCGCTCACCGGTCCGACGGTGCGGGTCGTGCGCGGCGACGTCACCGTCAACCAGCGCACCGCGCTCGACGACTGGGCCAGCGGCCGCACGCCCGCACAGGGCCGGACCGTCGCGACGAGCACGTTGCCCGACGTCGCGTCCGGACGCACCCGCACCTTCAGCGTCACCGTGCCTGCCGACAGGCTCTACGACCGCGCGGCCTTCGCCGCCCTCCCGATCGCCGTCGAGGTGGTCCAGCGCGGCGCGAGCGAGCCGACCGGCGCCACGCGCACCTTCCTCGCCTGGAACAACCGCAAGGAGTACGTGCCGCTGCGGCTCGCGACGGTGCTGCCGCTCACCCTGGACCCCGACACCGACCTGTTCACCCGCGACGACGCCACGCGCCTCGCGGCGTGGGAACGCGCGATCGGGGCGGGCTCGCGCGTCGACCGCATCGTCGCGGGCACGACCGGCTCCGACGTGACCCTCGCCGTCGACCCCTCCGTCTTCGGCCCGGACGCGTCGCCGACCGGGGCGAGCGGCCCCGCCGGCACCCCGTCCGGCACCCCGACCGGCACCCCGACCGGCACCCCGACGCTCACGCCGACCGGCACCCCGACGCTCACGCCGACCGGCACCCCGTCGGCGGGCGCGCCGTCATCGTCGACCACCGGCCCGACAGCCGCCCCCACGGGCCAGCCGACCGGCTCATCTACCGACTCACCGGCCGACACGGCCGCCACCCGCGACATCGCGCGGCTCGGCGACGCCCTGGCCGCCGACCTGCGGGGGCGCAGCCTCTGGGCGCTGCCCTACGCCGATGCCGACGTCGCCGCCGCCGTCGGCATCGACCCGGACAACTCCGTCGTGCGCGACCTCGTCAGCCGCAGCGCGGACGTCGCGGCCCGCGTCGGCCAGCCGGTCCGGGGTGACGTCGTCTGGCCGGTCGACGGCCTCCTGCCCGCCGGGCGAGAGGCGGGCATCCGGACCCTGCTGGCCGGCACGGCGGTGAAGAAGGCCGCCGGCATCGTCGTCGACCGCAGTGCCGTCACCGGCGGCTCCCCGTACACGCCGAGCGCCCGACGCCTGGCCACCGGCGGCACTCGGCTGCTGGCCTACGACCCCCGGCTGTCGGCCCTGCTGCCGCGCCGCACCGACCCCAGCGCGGTCCTGTCGACGCAGCGCTTCCTCGCCGAGTCGCTCGTGCTCCTCGGCGAGCGCCCGGGCATGGCCCGGTCGGTCCTCGTCACCGCCCCCCGGTCCTACGACCCCGACCCCGACGCCCTGTCCGCGTTCCTGTCGGCCGTGTCGGACGCCCCGTGGCTCGAGGGCGTCGACGCGGGGTCGCTGCTCACCGACGCCGCCGACGACCGGGCGACCGTGCAGGAGAAGCCGGCGCTCGCCGTCGCCTCGGCCGCGCCGCGACCGGTGCTCAACGCCCGGCGTCTGGGCTACCTGGCCGACCAGCGCGACACGCTCCTGTCGGTAGCCGAGGTGCTCGCCGACGGTGCCGAGTTCGAGCGGGTGTACCGCGAGGTCCTCGACGAGCTCGCGAGCGCCCGCTGGCGGTACCAGCCGCGTGGCTGGGTGGTCCTGTCGGCGTCCGTGACCGCCGACGTCAGGGCGGCCACGCGCGCCATCAAGGTCGTCCAGCCCCGCGGCACCGTCAACCTCCTCGCCGAGAACGGCGTCCTGCGGATCACCATCGAGAACGGGCTCGACTACGAGGTGGCCGGGCTGCGGCTGCGCCTCGCGCCGACGAACCCACGCCTGCAGGTCGTCAGCGACCCCGGTCCGGTGACCATCGGTCCGTCGTCGCGCACCAACGTGTCCGTCGAGGTCGCCGCCGTCGCGGCCGGCAAGGCGGAGATCCGGGCCTGGCTCACGACCGCGAACGGCACCGTCATCGGCTCCCCGGCCCAGATCGCGGTGAGCGCCAACCCCATCGACGGCGCGATCTACTGGGTCGGTGGCATCCTCGTGGGCCTGGTCCTGCTCGCCGGCATCGTGCGCACCGTCCTCAAGGGCACGTCCCGCGTCGACGAGATCCCCGACATCGAGGCCGTCACGGCGGCGCACGAGGCGCTCGAAGACGGGCATCACGACTGACTCCGCCTAGGATGTGGGCAGGGTACGCACCGACGTGGTCGCCGAGCCGGCCGCCGACGTGAGGACGAGCCGGCACCAGAACGCGACGACACGAGACCGACCGGACGACGACGAGGGAGGGTGGCGCACGTGCAGGGAGTGGGACCCGGGACGGTCCTCGGCGGCCGCTATGCCGTGACGCTGCGTACCTCCGAGGGCACGCACCACGAACGGTGGCGCGCCAGCGACCACACGCTCGAGCGGGAGGTCGTCGTCGTCGTCTTTCCCGGCGCCTCACCCGTCGCCGCCCCCGCGCTCGACGCCGCTCGCCGCGCCGCCGGCATCGAGGACCCGCGTCTCGTCCGCGTCCTCGACGTCGGCACCGACCAGGGCGTCGGCTTCATCGTCGAGGAGCCGTTGACCGGCGCGCTCCCCCTGTCCCACCTGCTCCAGATGGGCGGTCTGTCCGCCGACGAGGTGCGCCGCCTCACGGGCGAGGCCGCCACGGCCCTCGACAGGGCGAGCCACCGGGGGCTGCACCACCTGGCCCTGTCCCCGAGCTCGGTCCTGCGGATGCCCGACGGCGACGTCAAGGTCCGCGGCCTGGCCACCGAGGCCGCGCTCACCGGCGCGGACCGCCTGTCCGACGAGCGTGCGTCGCGTGCCGACGCGGTCGGGCTCGTCAAGATCGCCTACGCGGGGCTGACCGGACGCTGGCCGATGGTCGACGTCGACGGCGGGCTCATCCCGGCCGGCGGTCCCGTCGGTCTCGAGGCCGCGCCGACCGTCGTCGGTGGTGTCGCCGCCCCGTCCGAGATCGCCGTCGGCGTGCCCAACGACCTCGACCTCATCTGTCGCATGACCCTCGGCGGGGGCCACCGTGGGCCCGTCTCGCCCGGCGACCTCGCCCTCCAGATCGCGCCGTGGCCCGCCACGGCGCCGGCCTCCGACGGTGCCTCCGGCATCCGGCTGTCCTCGACGCGTGGGGACTTCGAGCCCACCAGGGTGCTGCCGGCCGTCAACGACCTCGGCGCGGGGGCCCTCTCGGTCGGTGCGGGCGCCGGGGCGGTCTTCGGCGCGGCGGCCTCCGCCGTCGGTGAACGCACGGAGGAGCTGCCGCACGCCCTGGCCGCGTCGGACCCGTCTCGCGCCCACACCCACGTCCTCGACCGTGCCGACGCCGGCCGCACGAGCGGCGAAGGAGCCGGGGGCGACCAGAGCGACGAAGGCGGCCAGGCGTCGAGCGCCGCCGCGTCCGCGGCGCGTGAGGAGTCCACGAGCGCCCGCGCGCAGGCCGGCCTCGCCGCCGCGGGTGCGGCCGCCGCCGGTGTGGCCGGCTCGATCGGTGACAAGGTCGGCTCGTTCGCCCGCGCGGCCGCCGACAAGGCCGCGGCCCGAGCCGCCGAGCGGCGCAACGGCCACGACGACTTCGACGGCGAGGACATCCACCTGTCCGACGCCCTCGAGGAGGCTCCGACCGGGCGGCTCGAGCCCCCGGTGCCGGTGTTCGGACGCGACGCGCCGGAGCGACCGAGCGGGGCCCAGTCGCGCATCGCCCTCGCCGTCGTCGGCGTCCTCGTGCTCCTCGGCCTCGTCATCGGCATCCAGAACGTGGCGAAGATCGGCCAGCACGACGGCCCGACCGGAGCCGGCAGGACCGTCACCGTGACGAAGACGCGTCCGCCCTCGCAGAGCCAGGCCGGCTCGAGCACCCCGGCCGCACCGAGCTCGACCGTCGCGCCGCCCGCGGCACCCGTCTCGATCACGAGCGGCAAGGGCTACGACGAGGAGGACGGCAACGAGGCCGACCAGAACGCCGACAAGGCGTTCGACGGCGACCCTGGCACGGGCTGGCGGTCGCGGTGGTACGGCAGCGACGACTACAACGGCAAGAAGGACGGCCTCGGCCTCATCCTGACGTTGAGCCGCCCGACCGCGGTCAAGGAGGTCACCCTCGTGCTCCCGGCCGAGCAGGACGTCACCGTCTACGCGACGAACGGCGACTCCCGCTCGGGCGCGCAGGAGGTCGGCTCGAAGTCCGACGCCCAGGGAACCGTGACGATCACGGCCTCCGGCACCCTCCAGGAGGCGACGAAGATCATCGTCTTCATCACCAAGGCGGCGCCCGCCGAGGCGCCCAAGCACTACCGCGCGCAGATCGACGAAGTGACGGTGCGCTGACGTGGTCGGGGGCCCTGGCGCCCCGATCGCCGAGCGGAGCGACCGGGACCTGCTCCGGCTGCACGTCGAGGGCGACGACGACGCCTTCGCGGAGCTGTTCCGCCGGCACCGCGACCGGATGTGGGCCGTCGCGCTGCGCACGGTGCGCGACCCCGACCTCGCGGCCGACTGCGTGCAGGACGGATTCATCGCCGCGTTCCGCCGGGCCGCCTCCTACCGCGGCGAGGCAGCGGTCACCACGTGGCTGCACCGCATCGTCGTCAACGCGTGCCTCGACCGGCTCCGGCGGCGCAGGCCGACGACCGAGCTGCCCGAGTACGAGCTCGCCGACCGCCACGACGACCACGCCTCCACCGTGGTCCGCCTCGACGTCCGGGAGGCCCTCGAGCGCCTGCCCGAGGGCCAGCGCGCCGCATTGGTCCTCGTCGACATGCACGCGGTTCCCGTGGCCGAGGCCGCCGAGATCCTCGGCGTCGCCGAGGGCACCATCAAGTCGCGGTGCGCACGGGGGCGCGCCGCCCTGGCCCAGCACCTCGGGCTGACGCCCGGACAGCGTCCCACCGCCGACGCGTGACCGGGAGGGCACGACCCCGCATCTGGTCGGATCCGCAGGGAACCGGGCCGCGACGTCGGCACGTCGAAGCTCCGGCGTGCGGCCACCCGTGCCGCGTCCCTGCGGACCCGTGACCGCGTCACCCCCGGCGTCACCCTCCGCTCCGACCCCTGCACGCACCTGACGAAGGACCATCCCGTGGACGAGTCCAGGCAGTCCCCTGAGCCGCCCCTCGACCCCGAGCACACCGACCCCGACGAGCTGGCCGAGCACGTCCGGGCGCTGCTCGCAGCGCCCGACCCGGACCCCGGGCCGATGCCCCGCGTCGTCGCCGACCGCATCGCGACGGCCCTCGCCGAGGAGGCCCGCCTACGGGTGGACCGCGGGCCGCTCGCCGACCCGCGGGCCCCGGCCGGCCCGCACGACGACCACGCCACCGTCCTCGACCTGCGGCCGCCGTCGCGTCGGCCCCGGCCGCTCTACCTGGCCGCCGCCGTCGCTGCCGCAGCCCTCGTCGTCACGGCCGGAGCATCGGCCCTGCACCTGACGAAGCGCCCGAACAGCACGGCGGTCATCGGCGGCGGGTTCGCCTCGTCGACGACGACCGCGTCGCGCGACCCCGGGGACCCCCGACCCGGCGGCGTGCACATCCAGCTCGGCGGTACCGACTACACGGCCGCGACGCTCGCCGCCCGGGCCCGTGACCTCGTCGACCACCCGGGGCAGCCGCTGCGTCCCGGTGCCGCGGAGGCACCGGCCATCGGACCCATCGGCACCGAGGTCGGCCTCGCGTCGTGCCTCGAGGGACTCGGCGCCACCACGCCGCCCCCGAGCGCCGTGTCGGCCGACCTCGCCACCTACGAGGGACGACCGGCGGCAGTGGTCGTCGTGACGCGCGACGGCGTGAGCCGCGTCTGGGTCGTCGAGCGCTCCTGCTCGGCAGGGGCCCCCGGCGTGCTGCACCCCGAGACACCCCTGCCCTGAGCCGTCCCGGCGCGGGCTGGGAGGCGCGGGAACAACGACCGCCTAGGATCGGTTGAGGCCCATGT